>NBML01000040.1 GCA_002085465.1 Desulfobacteraceae bacterium 4572_89
GAAGAGATTGCAGAATTACAACCCCGGGTCTGGAGTCATCAGAATCAAATTCCATCAAGATTTCATATCCACGTACAGTGATTAATTTCACAGGCAATCCTTCTTCCCGAGGATTTACTATAAAATCCCCGGCAGCATGGTGCCATGGAAAAATCTGCTCTCCTGTATAAATATTATAATAGGAGGTCAGAATATAGGAAATCTGTTCATAAATAACCAGAGCCTTGTCCAAAGAGAGATAAGAAATATCGCCGCTGGATGCCCAAATGGCGATTTCAAGATTCCCCTGGTTTCTGGTTATGTGAAATTCCTTAAAGCCTTCAAACCATTCCCCAAGAAAAAACCTGACCTGCCTTTTTCTATGAATTTGGTTTATCTGAATTTGGCTTGCCTGGCTGCTCTCTGACCTGGCCTGATTTTCAAGGGTTACACTCCCCGTCCCAAATACCACGGGTGTGTAAGTGGTTGACACCTGTTTTTCAAGGCGTGACAGCAATTGATATTCCTTTTGGATCAAAGCAAGTCCCGGCCTGGAAACTGCCCCGTTCAAAACAAAGGAAAAAGACTGACCAGTTTCAGACAGGACTTTAACCCGAATGGGATGGTAAAAGGCACCATGCTTTTCAAGGAAAAGCTCTACACTGTGTATGGGATTTCCTTCTCCTTCAGCAATGCCAGCAAAGGCAGATGCAAGGATATTGCTGCCCCCCCCATATGCAGGTCGTGTAAGAAAATTTTCTGCAGCTTTAAGATACTCACCAATGGTAATTTCAGAGGCCTGAGCAATAGGATTGGTCTGAACATTTTTTGATAAATGATTTTTAAAAAAATCCAGGGAATTTCCTGACAACGGCCTTTGCCACAAGGGATTGTCAGGAGAAATCTGTCTTTCTTCACCCGAAATAAAAAAAGAGCAATCAGGGCAAAAGGTCATGCATTTCTATGGGGTGCCAGTTCTTCCAGAAGCTCTTGGGGCACTTCAAATCCAAGGTTTACTGCTTCATCGCAATGTACAATGGCCTTGTCATATTCTTCAAGTTCAAGGTATGCCACGGCCAGGTTGTTATGGGCAATTGGAAATTTAGGTTCCAGTGCAACGGCTTCAAGGTTGGCTTTGATCCCTTCCGGAACCAGTCCTTTCATGAAATAAGCGGTTCCCAGGGTGGTGTAGGCCTGGATAAAATTTTTGTTATGAATAATGGCCTTTTTCAGGTTTTTTATAGCCTTGTCAACCTTTTCCTCGTCTTCTTTAGGATCTTTACCCTCCACCAGTTGAAGCAGCACAAAGGCCATATTGCCATAGCCTTCTGCAAATCCAGCCCGGGCTTTTGTGGCCCGCTGGTTAAACCTGTAACACCCTTCCAGATCTTTTCTCTGCAGGCAGATACCCCCTAAAAGGACATAGGCCTCTGCAAGGCTGGGACTGCAGTCAATGGCCTCATGAAGCTCATTTTCTGCTTCAACATATTCCTGTTTTCCCATGAGGGCAACCGCGAGATTGTAGTGGGTGGTACCGCATTCATCGTTCCTGCTCAACTGATTCCGCAATTTTGCAATTTGCTCATCCGCATTATTTGGCAGGTTTGGCTGAACTTTAAAGTCTGACATATATAACTCCTTACATTCTTTTGCTATTGTTTTCTCATTAAAATTTTATATAATAGTATCCTGAACTTAGGTGTCAAGGATTTTGATTGGAATAATCAATCTCAGGTCCTTACCCCGCCAAAGGGTACCATTTATTTTTTATCAGGAGTAATTATTTATGAAACAAGGATGCTATACAGCATTGATCACCCCGTTTAATGAGCCCGGAGAACTGGACCGGGATGGCCTTGAACAGCTTATTGATTTTCAGATCAAAAATGGCATAACCGGTATTCTGGCAACCGGAACCACGGGAGAAAGCCCCACTTTCAAATGGAAAGAGCATGACCATGTCATTGCCCTGACCGCAAAACAGACAAAGGGCAGATGTCTCTGTCTTGCCGGAACCGGCAGCAACAACACCCAGGAAGCCGTTGTGGGGGCGGGTCATGCCATAAACGAAGGCGTAGATGCCATTCTCATGGTGGACCCCTATTACAATGGTCCAAGCTCTTTTGAAATTCGAAAAGAATACTACGAGGTGGTGGCAAATGAATATTCAGATATAGATATCATCCCCTATATCATTCCGGGAAGGACAGGGGCACAGATGCTTCCCCAGGATCTTGCAATTCTGTCACAAAACTGCCCCAATATCACTTCAGTAAAAGAGGCCACCGGCAATCTTGACAACATGAAACTGACCCGGAAATTCTGCGGAGACGATTTTAATATCCTTTCAGGGGACGATGCATTGATCTTTGATATCATGACGAATCCTGATATCAAAGCCTGTGGCTCTATTTCAGTGATGACCAATATTGTACCAAAATTCATGACCCAAATGGTCACTTTGATCAACCAGGGCGACAGAGCCGGAGCCATGGAGATCCAAACCGCCTTAAAGCCCCTGCTGGACCTGGTGGTGGTGACCACCCGGGAAGAAACAAAATTCGGTCCTGTGGACTGCAGGGCAAGGAACCCATTGCCCTTGAAAACCATGATGCAGCTTTTGGGAATGCCCTCTGGTCCCTGTCGAAAACCCCTGGGGAAAATGACCTGGAAGGGTCTCAGCATGGTAGTAAACACAATGAAAAAGGTTCAGGCGGACACCCCGAAAATTTTTAAGCCCATTGCCGATTTCTTTGGTGTGGACATTGAAGACAGGCTCAACAATCCTGAATACCAGAAAGGCCTCTGGTACGATTATTAAAACAAGCCCAAACATCAAAAGGTCATGGAAACTTCCATGACCTTTTGATGTTCAGCTACCCTTCTTAACCTTGAACTTTTCCTGCCCTGTCTGAAACAAACTCGCCTTAAGCCATTCAAATCCAAACTCAAGCAACTTCACATCATCGGCCCTGATTTCTTCGATTTTGTCTGAAGCAATCTCATACCGATCTAAAAATGAACTATTGAACACAAAATCCTTGAATTTATCAATATCATAACAGATCATAAAAAACATTTTTTTGCTTTCCTCGGAAAGTTTCATACTTTGGGGCAATGATTTTTTCCGAACCATGAGATCCAGCCATCCGTCATTGACCTTATCCCTGAGATCAACACCCTGGTCTTCCCGCCATTCCTCCACAGTCCATTCCTTGTCTTCTTCAAATCCCAGACAATGGGCTTCCTTGACTGTGAAAAAGAATTCATCCTTTTCACCCTTTTCACCGGAATAGCTCAGGGAACCAACCCCCAAAGGGTAATAACGGCAGGTGGTGGGACGATCTTCGTAGATAACGCAGCCATCCTTATCCTCAACAAAAGGACAGGATTTTCTTTCATCATCCAGGAGTTTCAGGGTTACCACTGGCATATCCGCCTTTTCAAGGATCTGGGGCCGGGTAAAAACAGCCAGAAACTCTTGGGAACTCATATCCAGTTTTTTGCGCATGGTCAGGATATCATAGGGTGTCAGCATGATATCGATTCCCCGGCAGCAATCTGTAAAACATTTTATACCCTTATGGCACTTGAACTGAAACCGGCTTTTCAGACTCAATTGTTCAGGCGGTATTTCAGATGTTTCCTTTATCTCTTTATTCATTTGTATTTTCCTATTAATTTTAACACAGGTAGTTTAAAGATGTGGATCTATACAGAAATAATATAATAATGTCAACAGGATACAGCCTTAGCAACAGGCAACCCACAAGGCTCTTACTCCTGACATATTATTTCGCGAATAATTTGGGCAATTTTTTCTGGATCATGCCTGACAATTATTTCATTGGTATCCAGAAAATCCCTTAAATGCAATGCACGCTTTTCCCAGAATGGATCCTCCTGATCCATGTGAACAAAATCCGACTTTTGTTTGGAATAGATATCCAATACACTTTGTCTTGGTTTTGTGCTGTTTCCGATAAGGCCGTCAACCTGCCGGCCCAAACGTTCTTCAAGGTTATTGATAAAATCAATTCCTGAAAAATTATGGGTCTCCCCAAATTTTGTCATAATATTAATGATAAAATAAATTTTTGCTTTGGTTGTTTTAAGGGCTTCTTTAACTCCTGGAACAATAAGATTGGGAAGAATGCTGGTAAACAAGTCACCAGGCCCGATAAAAATATAATCAGCATCTTGAATTGCATCCAGAACAGGTGGATATACCGATATTTCCGCATGATGGTGGGGAACAAGAAACACCTCTTTGATCTGTTCACGCTGGGTTCCCCTGGGCAGATCAATTGCCTCTTCTCCAAATATTCTTTTTCCGTCAGTCAACTCGGCAACCAGAGTTGCCCGGTTAATGGTTACCGGAAGTATAGTGCCATCTACATTGAGTATTTCAGCAAGGGCGGCAACACCTGCCGGGAAATTACCAGTATATCTTGAAAGCATTGTTAATAACATATTGCCTGCACTATGCCCGGCCAGGCGACGATCCTTTTCAAAGCGCTTCAGAAGTATAGACCGACAGGCACTCTGATAAGGGGAAAGAGCTAAAATACATTTCAAGACATCCCCGGGCGGCAGGATACCAAGCTCATCTCTTAATCGACCGGTACTGCCTCCTGAGTCCACCATTGAAACGATTGCTGTTATCTGTATATCCTCAAGCTCCCTTAATCCTGACAACAAAACAAACTGCCCGCTTCCTCCACCCATTGTCACGATTTTTTTTTCTCTGGTTTCCATGGATCTCCTTTTTTAAATAGAATTCAGACTCTCCAACTCTCAAAAGCCTATATCAAACAAAAAAGTGAATGTAAAAAATTTTATTGTAAAAACTTTAAGTCTTATGGAGTTCAAAAACAAATAAAATACATTTGACATCTGAATCTCTTTTACATAAAAACAGGTGAAGTATTATTTCTCTTATCCTGCTGAAAATTTATGCCCAGGCAGTTTTTCATTTTCAGACAGAAAAAAAATCCAAGGAGTTGTTATGAAAATTAAGAAGGCGGTTTTCCCGGTAGCAGGACTAGGCACCCGGTTTATTCCCGCCACCAAAGCCATGGCAAAGGAAATGCTACCAGTTGTTGACAAGCCCATTATTCAATATGCCGTGGAAGAAGCATTTGCTGCCGGCATCGAACATATCATCTTTGTGACGGGCAGGGGCAAAAAAGCCCTGGAAGACCATTTTGACCGCTCTTTTGAGCTTGAATTATCCCTTAAAAACAAGGGTAAGGAGGATATGCTCAAACAGATCCAGGAACTGGTGCCCAAAACCGGTACCATTATCTATACCCGCCAGAATGAACCACTGGGACTGGGTCATGCCATCTGGTGCGCCAGGGATATTGTGGGAGATGAGCCTTTTGCCGTTCTTCTTGCAGATGACCTGATTCAGACCAGCAAACCAGTGCTGTCTGAGATGGTAAAAAAATTTGACAGGTTCAGGGCTTCCATTGCAGCGGTCATGGAGGTGGAAAAGGACCAGACTGACAAGTATGGAATTCTGGATGCCTCAAAATTGGAAAACGATATCGTACGAATTAATGACATGGTTGAAAAACCAGCCCCGGAAGATGCCCCTTCCAATCTGGCCATCATAGGCCGGTATATCCTCACACCCAACATTTTTAAACTGCTGGGGAAAAAAGAAAAAGGCGCTGGCGGAGAGATCCAGCTGACAGATGCCATGAAAGCCCTTCTTAAGGAACAACCCATTTTTGGTTATAAATTTGAAGGGAACCGGTTTGATTGCGGAGACAAGGTAGGGTTCCAGATGGCCAACCTGGCCTTTGCACTGGAACGACCCGACATGAGAGATAAGCTGATACACTTTATCAAAGAGATTCAAAAAGAATTTTAAATATTCTTGTACTTGCTGTAAAGGGTCATCACTTTTTGGACATAATTCCGGGTTTCCCTGTAGGGAGGAATCTGTCTATATTTGTCCACTGCTTCTGGTCCTGCATTGTATGCTGCCAGGGCCAGGGGCAGTTTATTTTCATATCGTTTCAAAAGCTGTTTCAAATACCTTGTGCCTCCCATAATATTCTGGGACGGATCAAAGGGGTCTGATACAGCCAGGGCCTTATAATTTTCCGGCATGATCTGCATAAGGCCTTTGGCTCCTTTTTTCGAAACAGCCTGGGAATTAAAACCAGATTCAGCCTGAATCACTGCCTTGATCAGAGAAAACTCAATCCCGTATTTTTCCTGGGCTTTTTGAATAATGGCATCATAATCCCGGGAAAGGGGCCGGGACGTTATCTTTACTGGAGCCTCCCTGATATACAATACAAAATCCGATGAGGTGGGGGCATTGGTGTAATGAACGACACCTTTGCCGTCAATATATTTATAAATATCGGCCAGGGTATGCTTTGGAGAAATAAAGGCCAGACAAAAAACCAAAATGCAGATCAAATCAGTGATCCATCTTAGTATAGGCTTTATATCAGGCCAAATCCCGACTATTTTATTTTCTCTTTTCAATATTTTCTCTGTTTTCTTTTCACTATCCTTTTTTTCCTGCCGGTTTTCCTAGAACCTGAAATTTATTTTTTCAAGGGATTCATTTCCGTGAACAACTCCAATTGAGTCTCCCTTTGTTTCTCCCCTACCCTGGTAATAGGTTTGGGGTATTGGGTTTCATACTGGGCCAGTCTTTTTTCAATATCATCAATAAAAAAAGACCTTTGCTGGTTTTTCCAGGTCCCATATATGCTTCTTTTTCTGGCATAAGTCAAACAAAGGACATCCCTGGCCCGGGTCATTGCCACGTAGAAAAGACGTCGCTCCTCTTCAGGATTGTCACAGGTTTTCCCGTCCCGTGCAAAGGGGATCAGTCCCTGTTCACAGCCAGTGACAAATACCACAGGAAATTCCAGGCCCTTGGCTGAATGCATGGTCATCAGGGAAACTTTTTCAGCAGATCGGGCCAGGTGATCCGGGTCCTGGTTCAAAACCAGAGCATCCATGAAATCTTCAGGCACTGGATAGAGAAGGGCCAGGGATCTAAGTTTTTCATATGCTGTGCCAAGGATCTGGTCTTGCTCAATCTTCATTTTTAAATCAAGGGATTCAGTTAAAATATCCAGACATTCAAAGCTGTCCCGGCCATGGACCCTTTTATATATCGGGTCATATATCGGGCCAAATACCCCATTGGCGCTAACCTTGTTTGGTTTCAGCTTAAAATGTTCCAGCAGGACCTTAACATCCTTGTTCCCGGCCCTGTGTGTGACCAATCGGAAAAGGCTTAAAACCTGACGTATACCGTCCATGTCTGAATATTTTTTTTTATCGGCAGTCTGGAATGGGATGCCTTCCTTTTCAAACACCTTTATAAAGGCATCACATTGTTTCCTGGTCCGGTATAGAACAGCAAAGTCTGAAAAAGAATACTCTTTTTCACCGCCCATATCACCGAATACTATATCGTTGGACCCTATATCATTAGATCGGGCATCCATGGAAAAGAAAGAAAACCCTCCCAGGCATTTTTCAATCATCTTACCCACGGCCACTGCCTCGGACGTCTCGCTGGATGTTTCCTTGACAATCAATTTTTGTACTGTGTTCATGTTGGAAAAAATTTTCTGTGATCCATTGGCCTCCATGGATTTGGAAATCATTTGAAAAGAGGCATCCAGAATATTCTGGGTGGACCTATAATTTTGTTTCAGCAGAATCTGTTCACAACCAGGATAATCCTTTGTAAATCTTTTAAAATATTTATTATCAGATCCCCGGAATCCGTAAATGGACTGGTTCGGGTCTCCAATAACAACGATACTGGACTTTTGAGCCAGCAATTTAACCAATTCGTATTGAGCAAAATTTAAATCCTGATATTCATCAACAAATATATGCTGAAACCGGGCCTGGATTTTTGACAGAAAATCCAGGGAGGTTGAAAGACTATGGTGGCATAAAAAAATCAAATCCTCAAAACCCACAAGATTCGATTTCCTGCACAGCTCCTGAAACACAGCATACACCTCTTTGAATGCTGAAATATCAACCTCTTCTGCCACGTCGGACAAATCATCCTCTGGTCCCAGAAGCTGTTGTTTGCACAGAGAAATTATCCTGTCCATTTTTTTTGCCCATTTTTTCCCGGAAAAATTTTCTTTTTCCACTGATTCAAGGGCATTTGAAATCAGTTCCAGCCTCAGCTCGTCATCCATTAAATTGTTTTTAAAACCCAGGTACTCTTTTAAAATTCCCAGGCAAAACCCATGGAATGTGGCCGCCAATACCTTGGAGTCTGTCCTGGGAAGAAAGGCATCAATACGCTGGGAAAGCTCTTTGGCTGCTTTATTGGTAAATGTCAGTGCCAGTATATCATGGGGATCAGCTGTTTTTTCAGAAACCATAAAGGCAATTTTTGCGGTTAATGTCCTGGTCTTTCCCGTACCGGGTCCCGCCTGGATCATAATTGCCCGGGCAGTGGATTCAACCGCCTGTTTCTGGTCAGGATTCAACCCCTCCAAAAGTCCTGGTTCCCTGGCAGGCCGGACCTGTTTTAGTTCTGGTTTGGGTTTTTTTACCAAAGCTGAAAAGATTTTTTTATTTTTTGTGGCCCCTGGAACAGGCAGGGCAAACAAGAGATCTTTCTCACCCAATAGCTCTTGTTTCTCATCCAGATCAAAAATTTTCACCTTTCCAAATTCACCGTCAAACCCGGGATCAATATAAATATCACCCTTGCGCATCCTCATGACAGCTTCTGTCAGCAGTGACACACCTGCCTTTTCAATTTTATCATGGGACAGGTCCGTTAAAATTTTCAATTCCGGTCCCAGGATTTCTATTGCCTTTTGGTAATACTTATTCACTTTTTTGGTCTTGGGACCAACCCCGAAGATTTCAGACAAAATATCGGCAAGGGGAATTATACTTGTATAGCCCTGGCGGTTTTCAGGCATAAATCCTTCCTCTCTGATGGCCAGTTCCTGAACCCTGTGGAGCACTCCCAGGGTAAGGGGTTTACCACATTCAGGGCAGATATTACTAAGTTCTGCTGTTTCAGCTGGATTCAGACTGATATTGCATTTCCTGTGGCCGTCATAATGATATTTTCCCTGGTCCGGATACATGTCCAGGGTACCCTGAAAAGCAGTAAGATCTCTTGTTTCAAGGGCTTTTCTAATGGAATAATAATCCAGATCTGTATTAAATACAGAAGCATTCCGACCCAGGTATCCTGGAGAATGGGCATCGGAATTTGAGATCAAAGACACATGATCCAGTTCAGCCACCCGCCAGTTCATGGGCAAATCAGAAGAAAGCCCTGTCTCCACGGCAAAAATCTGATCCTTTAGATCATCAAAACATTCTTCAATTGTGTCAAACCCGGATTTTGATCCAAACATGGAAAACCAGGGAGTCCAGATATGGGCCGGGATCAAAAACCCGTCTTCATTTGTCTCCATCACTATTTCCAGAAGATTCCTGGCATCAAGGCCCAGGATAGGCCGGCCGTCGGATTTGATATTTCCAATGGCATCCAGCCTGGCATTAAATTTTTTAACGGTTTTAATATCGGGCAGATAAATCAAATTATGATTTTTCCGGACCCTGTCATCTTTTTTATAAATATTACTGATCTCTGTCTGGAGGATAAACCGAACTGGATTCCGGCATGATTCTGGAACAGTCTGGTCTATTTCCCGGGCAATTTGTTTTTTCAAAGAAAAAATTCCAGGTTCGGTTTCCTCAAGCTTTGATTCAATCTCTTCTATCCATGCCGGAAACGTGAAATCCCCGGTTCCAACCAGGGAAATACCCTTGATCTGGGCTGTATAATAAAGATTTTCCAGGTCAAGATTTTTAGCTGTGGCCCGTGAATATTTGGAGTGGATGTGGAGATCTGCGATAAACTTCATATATATCTGCCTGCCTTATGGAATTTATATTAATTTCAAGGGTTCAATTTATTTACATGATTTTTGCTTAATTTAAAAGCAGGATTCTGGTAAAGATAGAAAGCCATTAAATTAGCGCGCTATCGCACGAGCTTTTAGCCATTAGCTGTTGGCTCTTAGCAAAAACCTAATGGCTAACGGCTAAATGCAAATTCCTATACTAAATTAAAAAAAGAGGATATCCAATGATTGATGAAAATTCCAGAAATATAATTCTGGCCTGGGCAGAAAAAAACGCCCGGCCCATGCGCCTGCCCCTTTTAATTTCAGATCATGGGGAAAAAGAAAAATTTAAAAAGTTTGCCAGGGAATTGTCCGATATTGTCCCCATGTTCCAGGTGGATACCCTAGACCAGACAGATCTCATGGACCAGGCAAATCTCACGGACCAGGTAAATCTCACGGACAGGGAAGCCAATCTGCCAGGGTTCCTGATAAAGGAGAATATTATCTATTCAGCCCTGGCCCTGGATAAGGAACTGCCCCCGTTTCTGGATGCCCTGTCCTGTATTAATGAACAGAAGCCCTGGGTTTCTGATGAGATCCAGGGACTTCTGGATAAAATTTCCATCCCCTGCAGCCTTGTGCTCTATATTGCCCTGCACTGCCCCCATTGTCCCGGGGTGGTCAATACAGTCATACCCCTGGCTGTTTTATCCGATAAAATTCAGCTGCAGATTATAGACGGGACCCTGTTCCCGGAAGCCGCCCAAAAGGACAAGGTTTTATCCGCCCCCTGCCTGATCCTTGACAATGATTTCAGATGGACCGGTGCCGTGTCTGCGCAGGAGATCCTTTCCATGATCACCCGGCGTAATCCGTCTCAACTTAGCCCTGAAACCCTGAAAAACATTCTGGAACAGGGGGGTGCAGACTGGATAGCCCGGGAGATGATCAAGGCCAATACCATTTTTAAGGCCTTTGTCCAGTTACTTTTGCATAGAGTATGGTCAGTTCGGCTGGGCGCCATGGTAGTTGTGGAAACCCTTGGGGAGAAATGCCCGGAACTGGGGCTTAGATTATGTCCCATGCTCATCCAGAAATTTGATAATATGGAAATCCCGGTCCAGGGGGACCTTTTATATGCCCTTGGAGAAACAGGAAGCCTTGAGACAAAGGCATGGATTCAGAAAATTTTAAAAAACTTTGATCATCAGGATCTCAAGGATGCCGCACTGGATGCCATTGAGGCCATTGAATCAAGGTTTTAATCTGCCTGGAAAACCTCATTGTTCTCAAGCTGCTCCAGGTTCTGATTCATACCTGTTCTGATTCACCCCTTTTATTTAATTTGCCTGGCATCTATAAATAATGTATAGTAGTATTTTTAATATGAGTGGGCCACTTTAGAACTAATTCCAGATTTGAAACTTGTAAATCCATTTCGCGAAAACAGATAAAAACTATGATTCTTTTTCAAAAAACCAACCCAAGGACCCAGGCCTTAATGGCCGTTGGAATTGTCATCACATTATTGACCCTGCTTTTTCTCTTTATTTTTATAAAACAACAGAGACAGGCTCTGTCAGATACTATTCACAGTGAACAATACAGCCTCCAGAAACAGATAACGCTGTTGGTAAATCAAACATCCAAAAATTACAAATCCCGTATTCTAAGCCTTATCACTTCAA
>NBML01000041.1 GCA_002085465.1 Desulfobacteraceae bacterium 4572_89
TCAATAAATAAATATTTGTCCCCATTTTCAAGGGTAACGTAATAATCATGGGCAACAGAATGAACAATATCAAAAACACCCTGGTCTATGGTGTGCTTTTCAAGATCAAATCCGCATTTACTGCAAACCAGGTCTGACTGGGAAACCTCTTTCCCACATTCCATGCACTCATAGGTGTCGGAAAGCCTGTGACTTAAAATTGCAGCTCCTTCAGCAATGGCTAACATGGGTCGTTCATGGACAAGCACTTTATCTGACCCGAACATATCTTCCACAGCCTTGATAATGCAGGGGATTTTCGAACTTCCTCCCACAAGCAAGACCTTGTCTAAAAGATCCGGGGTAAAATAGATATCGTCAAGCAATTTTTGAGTCAGTTCCATGGCATTTTCAACCACAGGCTGAATAATCTGCTCAAACCGCTTTCTTGTTAAAGTAACGTCCACATCCAAAAGGTCGCCATCACTGTCTTTTAAAAGACCCAGTATTTCAATATAGGTTTCTTCCTGATCACTTAAATTGATTTTTGCCTGTTCCACAACAGCTTTCAATTCTCCTAAAAAACGGTTTCTAACCCCGTCTTCCTGGTGGTCAATCATTTGATTAATATCTTCAATCTCATATTCAAGGGCTGTTTCTTTGAGAACAAAATCCTGGATTTTCCGGTCAATATCCTCTCCGCCCAGCCACATATTACCGCCCTTGCCCTGTTCAATAAACTGCCCCCCACTTATGGTAAGCACAGACAGATCAAAGGTACCACCTCCAAAATCAAACACCAGAATTGTTTTGGCTTCATCCTCTTTTACCTGGTCCACCCCAAATGAAATAGCGGCTGCAGTAGGCTCGGGAAGCAGCCGCTGAACCTTCATACCTGCAAGTGCAGCAGCAGTTCTTGTGGCATGCTTTTGCTTGTCATTAAAATAAGCAGGCACTGTAATCACAGCATATTCGACTTTGTCGTTCAGAAAATCCTGGGCATCCTTGTGTAGTTTTTCAAGAATTTTTGATGAAATCTGTTCAGGGGTATATTCCTGTTTGTTTAAAACAATAACCAGGCTGTTTTCAGTTCCCCTGGACTGACAGGTGATGGTATTAAATTGACGCAGGTCTGATACAATTTTTTGAACTTCAGGGTTGGTATAACTTCTTCCCATTAACCGCTTAACCGCTGTTACTGTATTGGCTGGGTCCTGCTTTATCCACTCCAGAGCATGTTTTCCAACAATGAACTCCTGTTTATTAATCAGCCCCAATAATTTCTTTTTTTTAACAGTAACGCATGACGGGGTGATCAGATCGCCTTCACTATTTTTAATAATTTCAACCTGCACCCTTTTAATGGAGGATGCACAATTGGTTGTCCCCAAGTCTATTCCAATGGATTTTGGCATTATTTTATCCTTGATTATGAATTTTAAAAGAATTGATAGATACCAAAATTAACTCAAAATTACAATTTTTTTGACTAATATTTTTGAATTTCAACCAAAACCCGTACAGGTGCCAAAACCTATTAATGCAACAGTATTGGGGCCTATTGCCTTCAATAACCCTTGAATAGCTAAGGGTAATTTTTTATTTACACCAGTATTCATATCTGCTGGCAAATGATTTTAGCACAAAATTTAGAAGTAAAATATACAGATCAACATAAATGGAGTTTAAGATCACTTTACTTTACAATCCCAATCGTTATTGATAAAAAAGATATTATAATGTCAATCCATGTAATAAAATAGGAGCATAAACCAAAGTGGCCTGCACCAAAACCATAATCATTGAAAAAAATTAAAAGATACCATCGGCCAATGACAATCATGGAACCAGTCAAAATAAACCCATGAAGGCAGCAAATGAACAAGACTGAGACAGAGCTTGTACTCAAAAACTATACTGCTTTTTTAAAAAGGATAGATAAACACATCCAAAGAGTGAGGGAAAACTATTCTGATAAAATTTACTGCAAAAAAGGCTGTGACAGCTGTTGCAGATTTTTAAACCTTTTTCCGGTTGAAGCCTTTGCACTGTCAGCCGCCTTCCTGAAGCTGGACAAATCCAGCCAGGCTACATCCCACCTGACACTGCCTGATGTAATTCCATCTGAATTGGGGAAAAAGGCCTGTCCCCTGTTGATCAACAAAAAATGTATCCTCTATGGAGCCCGCCCCATAATCTGCAGGACCCATGGGTTTCCAATTTATATTGAAAAAGACGGTGAACCCATGGTTGATTTTTGTCCCAAAAATTTTAAGGATGTTACATCCTTTTCCAGGGATGCCCTTTTAAGCCTTGAGCACCTAAACACAATGCTCACAGCAATAAATACTCATTTTCTGGAATCCATTGAAACCAAGAACCCATTGCCGGACAGAATTCCCATTTCCCAGGCTTTGCCCATGATAGAGAGACTCTATCCCCGGGAATAAAACCTGACAAACCATCCCAGCCCAAACCTGTTTTTTTATTATTTAACCTGGTATACGGTTACCCATGGACTATGGTGAGGGTGGAGGCCGGAACAATACGGACTTTTCCTTTCAACTTGGGCAGCTCTATCTCCAGGGTATGTAGAGTGGTTTTGTAGGGGTGGCCGATACCGATGGCAGTCCCGTGCTTTTTGGCAATCCTTATCAGGCTCTGAAGCTGACCTGTGATATAGGTTATATCCTGAACATTGTCCAGGAACACATCCCTCTGGGCAAATTTAAGCTTGAGAAGCCGGGCTGATGCTTTGCCCTGGGACACAGGAGATGTCCTGGAATCGATGAAAAACAAATCTTCCTTCTTCAAAATAGTAAAAATCTGGTTTATCTTATCGGACTGGGCTGTTAATTTTGATCCCATATGATTATTTACACCTGCAGCCCCTGGTACATCCTGTAAATTTTTCCGAAGCTGATCCAGGAGTATGTCCGGTGTCATTGAGGACAAAAGTGCACCAGGCCCGGGATTTACTTCCGGATATTCAACCGGCTCCATGGGCAGGTGCAGCATAATCTCAGCCCCTTTGGCATGGAGCTTTTGGGAAATAGAGTTCCCAAAGGGGGAAAAAGGAAGCACGGAAAAAGTAATACCAGGATCAAGATCATACAATTCCATTGCCATCTGCCTGTCATACCCGATATCATCAATAATAATAGCAATCCTGGGAATATCATCCCCAGCCTCCGGCACAACGGGTTTCTTTTTCACATGGCTATGATCTACATCCTCAAAAACTTCATAAATAATGGGATGAAGGGATTTTTCCATGAGTCCGTCTGCAGGCTTTTTGTTTTGGACATCATGGGTGTTCTCAAACACCGGTTCTATTTGTTGTTTTTTCAAAAATGCAGAAGATTTCTCATCCTTGTGAAGAATTTTAGAGGACTCTTTTTTTTGTAATTCTTTTTTTTCAGGTCTTTTGTTTGCCTGGTTAATGAATATATCCGCCAGCATGGCCATGGTAAGGCAGACGGCAACCAGGATGGCAATCCCCAAAAAAATCTTTTTAAACTCTTTGAGAAAGTTTATTTTCTTTTGTTTTCTGCTCCCGGCTTTTTTGCTTTGCCCTGCCTTTTTAGGGGTTGTTATCTTTTTCCCGGTTCCTGTCTTTTTCAAGGGTCGATTTTTTTTGGGGGGGGTCTTTTTTTTAGGAGCCTTGGTTTTCCCCGGGGCTCCGGCCTTTTTCCTAGTTGCCATTTAATTTACTGAAGACTCCATAACTTACCAGAATATCAAAGGCTCTTTTAACCTGGGAATCCTGCTGAAGCTTCTCAACTTCTATAATCTGATTGGTTTTTTTTGGTTTTTTTTCATCAGATTTTTCAGTGTCAGGATTTTCCCCTTCAGATTTGTCAGTGTTCCTTTTTTCAGGCTTTAAACTATTTTTCAAGTCCTTTTCCTTCATCATCCTGTCAAAGACAGAAGGCTTTTTTTTCTTTTTCTTGATGATCTCATGGGCCACTTCAATATCCGGCTGAATGCCCCTGGCCTGTATAGAACGGCCATTGGGAGTATAATATCGGGCAATGGTATACTTGATGCCAAATCCTTCTTTAAGGGGGTGTACCGTCTGGACAGATCCTTTTCCAAAGGAGGCAGTACCAAGAATAAGAGCCCTGGAATGGTCCTGGAGTGCCCCTGCCACAATCTCAGATGCAGATGCAGACCCTCCGTTGATCAGTACAACAATGGGATAATCTCTGCTTTTTTTGTTGGGGTATGCATTGAATATCTGGGTATTTTTTTCCAGCCTGCCCTTGATGGAGACAATAGTACCCTGCTCCAGAAACAAATCAGAAATTTTAACGGCCTGCTCCAGGAGTCCGCCGGGATTATCCCGCAAATCAATGATAAGTCCTTTAAGTCCCTGTTTTTCCCCTTCAAGCTTTGTAAGATGTTTTTCCATGTCCTCCAGGGTATTCATCCTGAAATTTGTGACCCTGAGGTACCCATAACCAGGTTGCAGAACAGAAGACCTCACGCTGGACATGGGTATAAGATCACGTTTCAGAACAAATTCCATGCTGGAAGCCTCACCTTCCCGGACAATGGTGATCAAAACCTCTTTGTACCTGGGACCCCGCATCTTGCTCACCGCTTCCCACAGGGCCATATCCTTTGTGGACTGATCATCTATTTTGATGATAATATCACCTGCATGGATACCAGCGTTATAGGCAGGGGTGCCTTCAATGGGCGAGACCACAGTGAGTATACCCTCTTTCATGGTTATCACTATACCTATGCCTGAAAATTCGCCCTTTGTATCATCCTGAAGATCATCAAAGGCCTCGGGAGGCATAAAGCTTGAATGAGGGTCCAGATTTCCCACCATCCCCTTGATGGCATTATGAATCAATTCCTGGGAATCCACCTCATCCACATAATTTTTTTCTATCTCCTCCAGTACATCTGCAAAAAGCTTCAAGGATTTATAGGTATTTTCTTCTTCAGCCCAAACCAGGGTCAAGCATCCTGTCATCCAAATGAGAACCAGTGCTACAACGGTTACAGACACCCTGCGCCTGGAGGATCTGGAAAATTGATATTTCATATTTTTATGCTCCTTTTTTTAACCATTTCATGGGGTTGACAGGCTTTCCATGGTGCCTGACTTCAAAATAGAGGCAGACCCCCTTGATGGACCCCGTATCTCCGGCTGTGGCAATCACTTCCCCGGTATCAACGGTCTCTCCCTTTTTTTTAAAAATTTCTTCCACATGGGCATACAAAGTATAATAATGATCGCCATGATTCACAATTATGAGATTTCCATACCCCTTCAGCCATTGAGCAAAAATAACTTCGCCCTGGAAAACAGATCTGACAGGTTCTCCCCTTTCCACCTTTATATCAATTCCGCCTTTAAAAGTGAAGGATTTGTGAGCCTTGTTTCCTGCAGTGCCAAACTTTGATTCAATCCTCCCTTTAACGGGAATGGACAGACGTCCTTTCTGAAGAGCAAAGGATGATTCATCAATAGGTTCCAGGATTTCTTTTCCCAAAAGGCTGAGTTTTTTATCAAGGTCAAGGGCTGATTTTTTCAAAGACTCCAGGGTTGCCTGGGACAACCTCCTTTTTCTTCGAATCTCCTGTAAAATCGTTTCCTTTTTTAATGTTTCCTTTTCCTTGATTCGAATCTGAAGCTTGAGCTCTGTTTCCAGTTCTATTTTTGCTGCGACCTGCTGATTAAGTTCCTTTTCCAGGCTTTGCAACTCCTTAAGATCTTTAGCCTGGGCTTCAAGAACCTCCATATCAGACTGAATCACCAGCTTCATTGAGTTCTGCTTTAAAAAGAAATCAAATACTGAAGATGGAAGTCCTGCCATATCCATTCGGCCTATCATACGCATCCTGTACAAGGCGTTGAGGCGCTGGCCGGCATAAACCTTTCTACAATTTTTCCCCTTGTAGCATTTTTTTCCTGGAGAACTTTTTTTTTAAAATCTTCTTTCACCTGCTTCAGGATAATATATTTTGGGCGATTCCGTATATAACCATTTTTTCCTTGAAACTCCACGGTAAGCCAGCTGCCAATACCGCCTTTTTTTTCCAGGACATTTATTTCATCCCCTTTTTCAACCACAATAACCACATTGGCTGCCTGGGAGGGCTTCTCCCTTATGTTAAGTTTATAAGAATTAACAATGCCTTTAAACAAAACCCTTTCCCTTGCATGGGAAATATCCATGGCAAGCAAAACAATGCAAACCAAAAAGGGGAAAAGACCTATTTTAAAATTTGTTTTAAAATTTGTTTTAAAGACAGATAACATCCAAACCAACCTAAAAATGTACTGCTGAATATAACAATCAATATTGATTTTATAGAAAGAAACCGCATATCAATATAAATATAATCAGCAAGATTTTCTGTAATACCCGATGATAAGGCGAGGTACCCGCCTAAAAGAATACCAAGGCCCAGTAATCCGCCCAAAAAACCCTGAAAAAGTCCTTCCACGTAGAAAGGAGCCTTGATAAAGGCCTCAGTGGCCCCCACCAGCCGCATCATCTCCACCTCAAGCCTTCTGGAATAAAAAGCCAGCCTCACTGTATTGGCAGTAATAAACAATGCAATCAATAAAAAAAGGCTGCACATGGCATATCCGGTCATTTTAAACAATTTAAAAATATTTAAAAACTTGCCCAGCCATCCCTGGCCATACTCCACATTCTCTACCAGATCAAGGGTTTCAATCTTCCTGGCAAAAGTCTGTACTTCTTCGAAACTATCATGGGATTTCATCTGGATCTCAATGGCATCTGGCAAAGGGTTTGTCTTCAGGGTTTTGAAAAATTCCGTCCTGTCAGACATCTCTTTCTTCAATTGCGACATTGCTTGGGATTTGGGAATAAAAGCCAGTTCATTAATTTCACCCAGGCTGGTAATTTTTTCTTTAAGGGAGGGGAGCATGTCCATGGAAAATTCTTTTTCCAGATAGATCATGGCTCTTCCCCCTTGGTTCCAGGCTTCAATGACCCGGCTGGCATTTTCAAAAAAAAGCATGAAAACCGAGACAAGAAGTATTGATAGGGAGATGGTAATTATAGTAATAAAATTCAAAAATCGGTTGGATCGTATATCAGCCAGGGCTTTTTTCACAAAACGGGTCATAGCCTACTTTTCATCTTCATTACAGCATGGTAGAAATTGTTTTCAGTTTTCCATCTTCCAGGGCAATATTTCTCCCCCTGATGGTACTTTCCAAAAGATGGAGATTATGGCTTGCCATAAGGATGGTAGCTCCTTTTTTATGGTATCCTATCAAAAAATCCAGTATTGCCTGGGCAGCCTTTTCATCCAGGCTGCCCATGGGTTCATCAGCCAGGATAATGGAAGGTTCCCCCACCACTGCCCTGGCAACGGCCACCCTCTGCTGCTCTCCGCCTGAAAGGGTAAGGGGCAGGGACTTGGCCTTTTGTTCCATTCCCGTTGTCCGGAGAACATGCATGACTTTTTTCCGGATATAGCCGGACTTTTCACCGGCAGCCTCCAGCACCAATGCCACATTCTCAAACACTGTCCTATTGGGGATCAGCTTAAAATCCTGAAAAATCATGCCAAACCTCCGCCTTAAAAACGGCAGCTTACCCGATGAAATTCTGGCCAGATTCATTCCGTCAATGAGAATCTGACCTTCAGATACTTTTTCAGCAAGGTAAAGCACTTTTAAAAGGGTTGATTTCCCTGCACCGGACGGGCCGGAAACAAAGATAAACTCCCCTTGTTTGATATCCAGGGTGACATCGTTCAATGCCAGTTTGCTTCCATAGCGCTTACTGACATTAAACAGTCTTATAATTGTATTTTTATCATCATCTGCATTCATATTTGATCTATTTTAATCTATAGCCTGGTCCTGATCCATAATTGACTGAGACTGAATTTACTGATATAAACTGCCTGTGTCAAGGAGTGCTGAAAAACAGTTTTCCTTACATCAAGCCTTCACTGTAACCGTAAACCGGCTTCTTCCAATCAGTGAGGGCTTTGATTTATTTAAACAGGGAAGGACAGCATAAGCGGACCGATTTTAAACGGCTTGATTTAAAACGGACCCCATTTAAAAAAACAATACTCTTCCAGATTAATAATAAAGGGTTTTTTGTCCATGATTTTATTTGATTCCCATTGTCATATTGATGACAAGGCCTATGAAGATGATATTTCAGAGGTACTGGAAAGGACCTGGCAGGAAAAGGTCAGGGGAATAATGATCGTGGGGGTTGATGTTCCAACCTCCTTGAAAGCCATTGGGATTGCTGCCGGTCATAAACATATAATCACTTCCGTGGGAATCCATCCCCATGATGCTGCCCATTGTTCCAGGGACACCCTGGAAACCTTACAAAAGCTTGCAGAGGAGAATAACTGCGTTAAAGCCTGGGGTGAAACAGGCCTTGATTTTAACCGGATGTTTTCCCCGCAAAAAGACCAGGAAAAATGTTTTGAAAATCAGCTTGGCATGGCAGGCCATCTAAACCTGCCCATGATTTTCCATGAACGGGATTCCAGGGGCAGGTTTTATGAAATTTTAAAATCCTCGGGTCCAGAAACAAGAAAAGGAGTGGTTCATTGCTTTTCAGGAACCAGGGAAGAGATGTTTAAATACCTGGACCTGGGATATCATATTGGAATCACCGGTATCCTGACCCTTAAAAAAAGAGGGGAATACCTGCGAAGCATTGCCCCTTTGATTCCCGAGGACAGAATACTCATTGAAACTGATGCCCCCTATTTAACCCCGGCCCCCCAGAAAAATAAATTTCGTAGAAACGAACCGGCATTTGTAAAATCTGTCCTGCTGAAACTGGCTGAAATAAAAAATTCAGCCCCAGATGAATTATCCCATACTATTTTTAATAATACCGTGGAGTTTTATCAATTCAGCCAGACCGATTTTACCAGCTAGGATTTTAATTTTTGGCCATCAGTTTTTCCACGGCCTTTTCAAGGCCGTCCAGGGAAAGCTCAAACATGGGAAAAATCTTGGATATGGCCATGATGGTATGGGTGTATCCCCACATGGGTTCCTGAACAGGGTTAAGCCATACTGCATGGGAAAATGTATCAGCCAGAAATTTTAATTGTTCAATGCTGGGTCTGCCGCTTCTTTCTGAAATATGGATGGAACCGTCACTGGCCATGAGTTCATAGGGTGCCATGCTGGCATCTCCCAAAATAATCAGCCTTGTATCAGGATCAATTCGGGAAAATTCCATAATATTTTTTGGTTTTTTATACCTGGACGTATCTTCCCATAGACAATCATAAATGGTGTTGTGGAAAAAATAGGTCTTTACTTCTTTAAACTGGGACCTGGCATAGTCAAACAGAGTCTGAACCACCCGGATATATGGGTCCATGGACCATCCACCATTGTCAATGGCAAGGATAACCTTGAGTCTGTCCTTCAGTGCCCGGTCAAAGACCAGCTCGATCTCACCTGCATTACGCATGGTCTCATAAATTGTTTCATCAATATTGATCATATCCCTGGGACCTGCAGGAATCAAGTTTCGCAGCCGTTTTAAGGCCTCCCCTATCCTTGCCTGGGTAAGGGGTCCCTTTGTGGAATAATCCTTGTACCGCCGTTCATTGGCAACCTTGACCGCTGATTTATTCCTGGACTCACCACCCACCCGCATACCGCCGGGGTGGTATCCTGAATGGCCCACAGGAGAATATCCCCCTGTTCCTATCCATTTTCCTCCTCCATCATGACGTCCGTCCTGGTCCTTTAGACGCTTCTTAAAATATTCAATCAACTCTTCCGGAGACATCTTCTTGAGTTTTTCTTCATCCATACCCAGGGCATCAGCCACCTGTTTGGGATTTTTAAGCCATTCATCCAGCATGCCCCTGGCAATCTCATCAATCTCAAACCCGTGATCTTCAGGCAGGGGAACCCCTTCAAAATGATGGACAAATACCTGGTCATAGAGATCAAAATATTTTTCACTCTTAACAAGGATGGACCTGGCACAGGTATAAAATTCATCCAGACTATTGATAATCCCCTGGTTCAATGCTTTCTGCAATGTCAGGAAGGAGGTTGGGGAAACAGGGATACCAACCTCTTTAAGCGTATAAAAAAACTTTAAAAACATGGATCACCGCCCATTAAAATAATTTTCTTCTGGATGTCAGGTTCTGGGCACGTTCATAATCCGGGCTTTTTTTAAACAGAACGCCCAGAAAGGGCATTTTACCCTTGATAAGATCTTTGGCCCTGAAATCCGGATCAGCATTCAATGCCCTGATCCAATTGATTAATTCCCTTGTGGCCGGTTTTTTTTCAATGGCATCGATTTCCCTGAGGCTGTAAAAGGAGTTAATGGCATTTTCTGCAAGTTTTTCATCAATATTTTCAAAATGGACCCTGATAATTTTGCGCATCATTTTAGGATCAGGAAATGCAATGTGGTGGAAATTACACCTGCCCAGAAAAGGATCGGACAAATCTTTTTTGGCATTGGAGGTAATAATGATCACAGGTCTGTGTACTGCTTTGACGGTCTTGTCGGTTTCAATAATATCAAACTGCATCTGATCCAGGACATCCAGCATATCATCCTGAAAGTCTGTATCTGCCTTATCAATCTCATCAATCAGCAATACGGTTCTCTGGTCAGCACAAAAGGCCTGTCCAATTTTCCCCATTTTAATATAGTCGTCAATATTGCTCACATCCCTTGAAGAATCGCCAAATCTTGAATCGTTCAACCGGGTCAGGGTATCATACTGGTAGAGGGCTTCCACAAGTTTCATGCTGGATTTGACATTTAAAATGATCAGGGGCATGGCAAGGGTCTCTGCAATGGCATGGGCCAGCATGGTTTTGCCTGTACCGGGCTCGCCCTTGAGCAGTAGAGGCATTTCCAGTTTCATGGATATATTGACAATTGAAGCCAGTTCATTGTCCAGAACATATTTTTTTGCGCTATTGAATTCATTTGTATTATTAGGTTCCATTCGTACTCTCTCCATATATTTTGGGGGTTATCACTATTCTTAAATTATAGTTGAAGTTAATAATTATCAGGCAAGAGTCAACAGCGAACCCTTAACTATTCTGGAACAGCAAAATATATTGAACAATATTTTCACAAGAATTTTGTCACAAACAATTTGCCCCGGATAATATCTTACAAAAATGTATTTTTAAATTTATCCGACAACTTCTAAGGGATTGACACTGATAAAACTTAATGTTAATAGTTTTATTTTGAATTGAAAAGCTATGAAACAAATTAGGAGTGTACTATGATTGGTGGACTGGGAATGCCCGAACTAATAATAATTCTTGTCATAATTCTTATCATCTTTGGTGCTGGCAAACTACCTGAAATAGGCGCTGGCCTGGGCAAAGGCATTAAAAACTTCAAAAAGGCCACAAAAGGCCCTGTCATTGAAGATAAGGATGATGAGCCCGAAAAAATCGAAAAAGATTAGCTCCCCCCTTCAGAAACAGCGTATTTCCACAGTCAGACATGTCCCCCATGTCTGGCTGTTGTTTTTTTCCTCCCGGTCTGAAAAAATTTACCCAAGATTAAAGCCTCAAGTTGAATAATTACAAAAATGATATTTTTTATGTCTTCAATATTACCTTTTTGTAATTAATATTCCTATTTTTTTATTTCTCACCCCTCTCTAAAACCATACCAGTGCAAAACACCTGATATTAAAGCCCTGGCACGGGCATTGCTTTAAAAGCGAATAATATGGCTGCAATTGATTTGGCAGCCATGGATCTATCAAGTATTTATTTGACTAAAGCTCAAATGATTAACCATTTTTTTAAGAATGGATTTATAAATTGAACGTAGACAGACTGGAAGCAGCAATTTTAATTAAGAAAAAAGAGCAGATGATCAAAGATTTCCTTGCAGAAAAAAAAACAGATCTCCTTGAGAACCTTTCTTCCTGTCTGGACGAATACTTTTACACAGTATTTGAAAAAAGTATCGCTGCCAGGAAAATGGTTGTCTCGGGCAATGCTTTTGCCATTATTGCCCTGGGGGGATATGGCAGAAAAGAACAATGCATCCATTCAGATATTGACCTTTTGCTCCTCTTTGACAAATCAGTTCCTCCGGAAGTTGAGGCCTTTGTCCAGGAACTTTTATATCCATTGTGGGATTCCCGGTTTGAAGTAGGATATGCCGTCCGAAGTGTTGATGAATGCATTGATATGGCTTTTGAGAGGTTTGATATTTTAACCACTGTTCTGGATGCAAGATTTATCTGCGGCGCCTCCCTGGTCTATTCTTCGTTCATGGAAAAATTCAGGTCACAGTTATCGGGTCATTACCTGAAAAAAATCTTTACCTATCTTTTTGAACATGGAGAAAAACGGCTTGAAGACTTTGGAGACTCCACCTATCTTGTGGCGCCGGATCTTAAATCCGGATTTGGGGGGCTGCGGGATTACCATACCCTTCTATGGTATGCCAAACTCAAATCCAATATCAAATCCCGGAGGGACCTGGAATACTATGGTTTCCTGTCCAACCTTGAATATGCCAGTCTTGAAGACTCCCTGGCCTATATCTGGGATATCCGAAACCGTCTTCATTATATCACCCGACGGAAATGCGACACCCTTCATTTTGAATACCAGACAGAGGTAGCAAGCCTACTGGGTTATAAAAACAAATCAAAAAAAGGTGATGTTGAGCTCTTTCTTGGAGAACTCCACGCAAAAATGGAGTTTTTAAAACAAATAAATCAGATCACCTTTGAAGACATCCTTTCAAGCTGTAAAATCAAAAAAGACTCAGCAGTATCCAGGCCCACAAAAATCCAGGGCCTGATTATTAAAAAAAAGCGGCTCCACTTTGCCAACACCGTGGTCATACTCCAGCAACCAGACCTGCTCCTGAAAATATTTCTTGAAAGCGGCCAGACCAAGATACCCCTTTCCATTGAGGCCAGACGAATTGTATCTGAATTCCTGCACCTGGTGGATGAAAAAGTCAAAATAGCCCCCAGATGCATTAAAACATTCAAACAGATCATTGGATTGTCTTATTGGAAATTCAATGTCCTTAATGTCATGCTGTCCACTGGAATTCTTGAAAGATTCATCCCTGAGTTCTCCGCCATTGTCAATAAAATTCAATACAATCAATACCATCTGTTCCCGGTTGACAAACACTCCATCCGCTGCGTACAGGTGATCAATAATTTCAAGGAATCCAATGACATGGGCATGGACACTCTTTATTCCAATGTTTTCAAAGAAATCAGGAATAAAAATGTGCTGCTCATGGCTGCCCTGCTCCATGACATTGGGAAATCTGATCCAGCCAAGGAACATTCAAAACGAGGTGCCAGAATTGCCGGCCCCATACTGGACAGACTGGAATTCAATGCAACTGACAAAGAAGATGCCCTGTTTCTTATCCAGCACCACCTGTTCCTAGCAAAGACCGCCACACGCAGGGATATTTTTGATGAAGAGACCGCAGTGTTTACAGCCAACAAGGTGGGCAAAATCAGACTTTTAAGAATGCTTTTTCTACTGACCATAGCCGATTCCAAGGCAACCGGCCCCAAGGCATGGAACGACTGGACAGAAAACCTTTTTAAAGACCTGTTCCTGAAAACCATGGGTATTATCAAAACCGGTGAACTTGCATCCAGAAAGAACCAGCGCCTTATTGATAAAAAGAAAAAACAAGTATTGACCCTGCTAAGGGAAAGCTGGCAGGAGGAAACCATCAACAGACAGCTGGATAAAATGTCCAGGCGCTACCTCCTCTATGTAACCCCCCGGAACATTGTTGATCATATCAACCTGTACCGGAACCTGGGAACCAGGGACTTTATCTGGCAGGTAGCAACGGAAAAAGACTCAGATATTCGAACAATTTCCATATGCGGAAAGGATAAGCCAGGTTTTTATTCCAAAATTGCCGGGATATTTTTTTTAAACAACATTAATATTGTTGCGTCCCAGGCCTATTCCCTGGGAGACAGCCATATCCTTGATATCTTCAAGGTCATGCCGCCCCAGGACCCGCTTTTTGAAAAAGAAAAATGGGAAAAAGCGGAAAATGACCTGATCCATGCCCTTGACGATGATCATTTTCTGGACAAAGCCCTGGAAAAAATCCCAGACACCCTTGCCGTGTCATCGGGAAATACTCCAGAACCAAACCAGATAAGAATTGATAATGAAACATCAAGCTTTTTCACCATAGTTGAAGTGATAACCTATGATTTCCAGGGTCTTTTGTTCTCCATCACCAATGCCCTGTACCGCAATGGTATAAATGTCAATGTGGCAATGGTTGGAGGCAAGGTGGACCAGGCAATGGACATCTTTTATATCAAAGACGTCAATGACGATCAGAAAATTGAATCAAAGAAAAGACTTGCCCAGATCAAAACATCTATTTTAAACAGTCTTCCACAAATATATTCAAAGGAGGTTTTAAATGAAAAAAATTGAGGCAATCATCAAACCCTTTAAACTTGATGATGTTAAAGAAGCACTCAGCGAAATCGGAATTTACGGGATGACCGTCACGGAAGTCAACGGATACGGACGACAGAAAGGACATAAGGAAATTTACAGAGGGGCCGAGTATGTTGTGGATTTTGTCCCCAAGATAAAAGTGGAAATTGTGGTCAGTGATGAAAGGTCAAAAGAGGCTGTGGACACAGTCAGGAATGCTGCCAACTCCGGCAAAATTGGAGATGGCAAGATATTTGTATCCAGTATAGAGCAGGCCATCCGGGTCAGAACCAATGAAACAGGAAATGAAGCACTTTAATATAAATTCAATCTAAAAAGGAAGAAAGGGAATACCATGACACCAAAAAAAGTAATTGCAATGGCAGAGGAAAACAATGTTAAAGTCATTGATCTCCGTTACATGGACTTTATTGGCACCTGGCAGCATTTTTCAGTACCCCTTGGAGAGTTAAGTGAATCTGCATTTGAAGATGGATTCGGGTTTGACGGCTCCAGCATGCGGGCATGGCAGAATATTGACAACTCAGACATGATCGTTATTCCTGAGCCCGACACAGCGAAAATCGACCCGTTTTTCAAAGTCCCCACCCTTGCCATCATCGGCAATATTCATAAGCCCATTACCCAGGAAGCATACAGCCGTGATCCCAGGGGAATTGCAAAAAAAGTAGAACAATACATTAAAAGCACCGGTATTGGCGATACCATTTATGTAGGGCCTGAACCTGAATTTTTTATCTTCTCCAATATCCGGTATAGTTCTGAACCCAATGCTTCCTTCTTTGAAATTGACTCCCCGGAAGCCCACTGGAATACAGGGCTTGATGAAATGCCCAACCTGGGATATAAAATCCGGCCCAAATCAGGTTATTTCCCCCTGCCCCCGGCAGATAAATACCAGGACATGAGAACTGAAATGATGCTCACCCTGGAAGACCTGGGTATTTCCATGGAATGCCAGCACCATGAAGTCGCCGCAGCCGGACAGTCTGAAATCGATCTTAGGTTTGACTCCCTTTTAAATATGGGCGATAGCCTTGCCTGGTTCAAATATGTCCTGAAAAATGTAGCAGCCAAACACAACCACACTGTCACCTTCATGCCCAAGCCCCTTTATGGTGATAATGGAACGGGAATGCACACCCACATGAGTTTCTGGAAAGACGGGAACCCCTTGTTTGCAGGCAACAAATATGCAGGCATGTCTGACATGGCCCTGTATTCCATAGGAGGTATCATGAAGCACTGCAAGGCCCTCTGCGCAATAACCAACCCCACCACTAACTCCTACAAAAGACTGGTTCCAGGATTTGAAGCTCCCATCAACCTGGCCTATTCCAGCCGCAACAGGAGCGCTGCCATAAGGCTGCCCATGTATTCTGGATCACCCCAGGCCAAACGCATTGAGTTCAGAACCCCAGATCCCTCAGCCAACGGCTATCTGGCGTTTTCCGCCATTGCCATGGCCATGATCGACGGCATCCAGAACAAGATTGATCCGGGAGATCCCATGGATAAAAACATCTATGATCTGCCCCCGGAAGAACTGGCAGAAATGGAATCAGCACCTGGTTCCCTGGAAGAAGCCCTGGCAGCCCTGAAAGACGACCATGAATTCCTGTTAAAGGGAGATGTCTTTACCAAGGACGTCATTGATTACTGGATTGACTATAAAATGGAAAATGAAGTCAAACCCGTCATCAGCCGTCCCCACCCCCATGAATTCTATCTGTATTATGACATCTAATCCCTTTACAGGATAAAATAGCAAGGTGAGGATCCGGGGATATTTTCCGGGTTCCCACCTTATTCTTTATTTTCCAAGTATTGCAGCTGACTGCAGCCCCATATGCAAATCCCCATACTATAAGGCATTTCCAAATATTTTTTACTTTATTCCCCTTCAGTATTTTTTTAATGCAATCAGAAAAAAAATAGGTTATAAGAAAATAAATAAAAATTGGTGCCGGGCTTTATCAGAATATTGGATAAAACAACAGCAGGGGAGTTAAAATTATCACCATGGGAATTTTGCCATTGTCATTTCAAAGGATATCTGGATTTCTCTTTATTTTACTATTTTGTTCTTCCATCATCCTCTCTCCTGCACTGGGGAAAAAACCCAAAAAAGGCAATGAATTTGACAAGTTGTCCCAACGACTTATCAAAGACGGCTTTACCCCGGAAAAAATCAACACCCTGTTTTCCAATGACCAGGTATTTTTCAACCCCTCAGGTGTTTCCCTGTTTTTTATCCACTCAGAATCCAGCCTGGATTATGACCAGTTTGTTTCCCCGAAATCCATTGCAAAAGCCCGTAAATACATGGAGACTCACCAGGAAAGCCTTGACCTTGCAGAAAAAACATCCGGAGTGAGCAAAACCGTTATCACCGCCATCCTGCTGGTTGAAACCCGCCTGGGAACCTATCTTGGGAAACGAACCGTAATAAACACCCTGTCCACCATGGCTGCACTCACCGATGAAGCCCTGCGGGAAAGAATCTGGAAATCCATTCCAGACAAGAAAAAACCCAAACGGGAAACTTTTTTAAAAAAGGTAGAAAAGCGCTCCAAATGGGGATATGCCGAACTCAAGGCCCTGATAAAATACACAAGCCGGGAAGGCATTGCCCCTGAAACCATAAAAGGCTCCTATGCCGGCGCCATGGGGATCTCACAATTCATGCCCTCCAATGCCCTGACCCTGGCAAAGGACGGTGATAATGACGGCAAGGTAAACCTTTTCACCCATAGCGATGCCATTTTTTCCGTGGCCAATTATCTCACTCACCACGGATGGAAGCCCGGCATTACCCGCCAGCGC
>NBML01000042.1 GCA_002085465.1 Desulfobacteraceae bacterium 4572_89
CCACGGCTCCTGAGCCCAGGATAGTTCCATTTCGGTCCTCATCAAAGGGCTTTGCAGCCTCGGACACCCGTTTTTTGATAGTTGCAGCCCCCAGGGCCAGGAATCCTGAGCCAACCCACTGGCTTTGTTTTGGAGAGGTGGCGTTTTCACCCCCGACCACCAGGACCCGCTTGCAACGTCCCACCCGAATCCAGTCCTCGGCAATGCCCATGGCAAGGGTTGTGGAGGCACAGGCTGAAGAGACCAGGGTATTGGGTCCCTTGGCCTTTATAATCTTGGCCAGATGGGCAGATCCCAGGGGACAGGCATTGGCCAGAAAATTTCTGTCAAACTTGTATGTATCAACATCTTTGTTTTTCCTGGACTTTGCCTTAAAAAACCATTCAGTTAATTCTTCCTTGATGGGAAGATCTGTGATTTTTTCCATGAGAAAATAATAGACCTTCTCAAACTCCTCATAGGGTTTGAGAAACATTTTCTCATAAAAATATCTCTCAAGCTCAACCATCAAAGTTTCTCCGTTGGGCCAGAGAGAGGTGATAATAACACCTGTTTCCTCCTGCATTTCCTCGGGCAGGGCAAAACCGTCCGGTATCATGGTCTTACCGTCTTTAACTTTCTTATACTGCATGACCAGGGGAATATTGGCATCTTTGAGGGCTTCGATGCCGGCGGCAATGCCCAATGCCATGGCCACATCATACTGCTCCTTGATACCGTATTCATCGGTAAGATCAAAATATCCCAGCTGGCCGGCCAGATGGATCACATCCTCTGTTTTGGTAATCTGGACAAAACGGGCATTGCCGTCCGGCTGTTTAAAAAGCTTGGTTATATTTTTATCTGTAAATTTTTCCATGACCTCTGAAGGCAGAGGTTCGATAAAATTCTTACCATTTAGAATGGAATCAAAATTATCTTTGGCAAAAACATGACGGGCCTTGCCAGGCAGCCCCACTGAGACCCCTGAGATCAGGATTCCCTGGGTGTTAAAATTAAAACGCTCCATGGCATCAACAGCGGAATTACGCTTCTGGTGCTGAAATTCCTTGTAAAGTATCCTGTCTATCAGTGTCTGGTTGTTTTTTTTAAATGTATCAAAATCTTCTGACATTTCTATTTTTGGCAACTCCTCTTTTGCAAAGGTTTCAGGCATATCAAGCTTTTCTGGCTCGGGCCGGACAATGGTCTTGGGTTCAAACAGGCTGCTGCAGGAGATCAAATACTGGCGCAGAGCTTCAAAGGATTTAACCTCCCCGACCCTGGCATCCACGGACACAGCCGTTCCAAACTCACCCACATTGATGTTTTTCAAAAGATTAACCAATAGCCTGGAGGGTCCTATTTCAATAAAATGGGTCCTGCCGGAAACATAGACATTTTCAATGGATTTAATAAATTCAACCGGAGAAACAATCTGTTTTGCCAGCAGGTCTTTTACCTCATCATGCCGTTCAGGGTAAGGCTGGGCAAGGGTATTGGAAATGATCTTTCCAAACCGGGTCTGGTTGAACTGAATTGTATCAAGATAGGTTCTCAATTCTTCTGAAGCCTCTTTAAGCAGAGGTGTATGAAAGGCACCTGTCAGGTTTAGTTTCTTGTAAACCGCTCCCTGCTGGTTCAGGTAAAGGCAGAATTTTTCAATATCCTCTGCCCTGCCTGACACGGCAGTCTGTTTTTCACTATTCTTATTGGTAATATAAATATTTGAAACAAAGGATTTTCTAATAAGGCTGGCGGTTTCTTTTTCATTTTTAAAGACCACCATGATCTTGCCGGGTTCCCTGAGTGTACTTTCATACATAAGATCCGAGCGTTTTATGATGAGTTTCATGGCATCCTCAAATCCCAGCATGCCGGAACAGAAAAGAGCTGTGTATTCTCCAACACTGTGGCCGATGAAATAATCCGGGGAAAACCCTTCCATGGCCAGGCGGCTGCAGATGGCTGCAGAGGAAAGAAAAACCGCGGCCTGGGTATTCTGGGTGGAATTCAGTTGTTCATCTTCATTGAACATCATCTCAAGCAGGGAATATCCCCTCTGTTCCATGAATATGGCTTCACCTTTTTCCAGTACAGAACGGATATGGGGATCAGCCTCAAACAACTCCTTCATCATGCCTGGTCTCTGGGCTCCCTGACCTGAAAGCAAAGCCACCATACGAAGTTTTTTCCCTTTCTGATCGGCAGAATAAGAATAATCTCCCACCATAAGGTCATCTCCTGAAACAGCCTTGAATTCAGCTTCAATCATAGGCTTTTGGCCGGATTCTTGACCAGACTGTACCCGATCAGATTGGACCTGATCAGATTGGACCCGATCAGATTGGACCTGATCAGATTGGACTTGATCAGATTGGACTTGGCCAGATTCCAGCTGGGCTGACAATTGGTAGTCTGATTCAAGAACCCGGGGCAGGCAGCTTATGATGAGATGTCCGTGGTTTCCACCTATGCCGTTTACATTGGATGCAAAGCGAAAGGTCTGTCCAGGCTTTCTGGACACCAGATCTGTGGCTGGTTTCAAAATTTCCCCTTCTTTAACTGTGGAATATTCTTTATCATGGTTGAAATTGGGAAGGATTTTCCCCTTACTGCTCATGAGCAATAGCTTGGCCATGGCTACAGCTGGATTGGCTGCCTTGAAATACCCGAACTGGGGTTTAATATTTCCATAATTCATTTCATGGCTGAAACTGGCCTGGACCACCTGTTTTTCAACGATATCCCCAAAAATATTGGAAAAGGCGAAAAGATCCAGATGACGGATCTCTGATTTCCTGATCCCGGTTTTTTGGTAAGCCTCATCAATGACAGAAACAAAGGTTTTTTCCGACGGTGCAAGAAGGTGGTCAGGAACGCTGGATCGCACCACGCATTGGTTTATCTCACCCAGGATCTCCATGCCTGCTTCCCTGGCTTTTTTATAGGTGGTCATGACATGGATGGCAGCGCCCTCCCCCATGACATAGCCATCTGCCCTGGAATCAAAATAATTACAGTCTGACTCGGATAAAAGCCCCAGGCGCTTAAATGCCATGAGTACAGCTGGATAAAGGTTGCAGTCCACACCCCCGGCCAGAACAAAATCCAGATCCTTTTGTTTCAGGTTCCGGGTTGCATTGAGTATGGCAATGGTAGAGGATGCACACGAGGCATCCAATACATAATTGGCACCATTGAGCCCGAAATAATTGGCAATACGCCCGGAAATAATATTAGACAACAATCCTGGAGTAGTATCTTCATTGTTTTCCGGGATCTTTGCACAAATTGCATCCACCAGTTGATGGCCAAGGTTATCTGCCAGTTGAGCATCCAGGCCGGCACAATTTTTAATTAAATCACCAATAAAATTTTTCCGCACCCGTATAATATTTTTGCTCTGGCGTTCTCCGGCAATGGTTCCCAGAATAACCCCGGTCCTGGCAGCAGCTCCTTCCTGATCCAGCAGGCCGCATGACTCAAGGGCCTCACTGGCAGCTTCCAGGCCGAAAAGCTGTCCCCTTTCAATGGATTTAACCATATTGGGGGGCATCCTGTATTTAAGATTGTTGAATTGATAATCCTTTACAATACCTGCCTTAATCCTGGGCAGCCGGTAAAAGGATTTTTTGTCCAGGGCTGCATAGGCATCATTGTCAAAGTGTTCTTCTGGCAATGGAGAAAGCTGTTTTTCCCCTGAACATAATTTTTCCCAGAATTCTTGGGTATTTCTGGCACCGGGCAGAAATACCCCAAGGCCGGCAACCACAATCCTGTCATCATTGAAGTCATAGGATATATCCGTGAAGATATCCCTGGCCATGGGAACATAGTTCTCTGTCATCTCTTCCACAACCATGTGGTAGTTTATTCCCCCGAAACCATAGGAGGAAACAGCTGCTTTGCGTGTATTGCCGGGAGCAGGCTCCCAGGGTTTTGAATCTTTCAGGATAAAAAGGGAGGAATCGCCCAGATCATGGTCCTTGGACAGGGTTTCAAACTGCCCGTTGGGGGGCAGCACGCCTTTACTTACAGCCAGAAGGGCTTTTAACAAACCCGCAGACCCTGCACACCCCAGGAGGTGACCGATCTGGGACTTGATGGACGATACCCCTGCATTGGATTTATTGTACAGGGTGTTCAGGGTGCCCAGTTCAGCCTGATCCCCCACAATGGTGGATGTGCCGTGGGCTTCTATGAAACCGATGTCCTCGGGATGGATATCCGGTCGGATATTTTCAAAACATCGTTCCAGACTCATGGCCTGGCCCTTGGGATTGGGGGCTGCAATGGCCTTGCCCCTGCCGTCTGAACTGGCTCCAATGGCATTGATGATCCCCAGGATTTTATTATTATCCCGGATGGCGTCCTTCATTCGTTTCAAAACAAAGACTACAGAGCCTTCGCCCAGGATAAAACCATCGGCACGGCCGTCAAAGGGATAGGAGCCCCTGGCTGACAAAGTGCCCATTTTGGCAAAACCAATAAAAGATTCAGGTGCCAGATGGGTATTTACCCCGCCCACGATGACCTGGTCATGGTCTCCGGACAAAAGCTCTCCCACAGCATTATCTATGGCAGTTACAGAGGAAGCACAGGCAGCGTCAACAATATAGTTGGTGCCCCTGACACCCAGGTGCCGGGCAATCCTGGAGGCTTCAATATTCAAAAGGATTCCGTGGACAGGATCATAACCCTTGTTTTCCCCTTCTATTCCCTCCTGCAGAGCCTGCTTTACCTTTTCTTTTTCATCATCGGCCAGGTCAGCATATCCAGGGGTTTTTTCCATCATGGAAACCAGTTCTGGATACCAGTATTTCAACTGGAGATCATTTCCCAGTTCATTGGAAAGACAGGTGGCTATGATGACTGCTGTTCTCTGGGGATCTTCACATATAAGCCTATCATCTTCACCCAGAAGCCCGGCATTTTCAACTGCTTTATAGGCGGTCTGCAATACCATTTTCTGGCTCCGGGAAAGGCGTTTATCCTTGCCCTCTGCATAGCCAAACCGTTGCACATCAAACTCGAAATCATCCACATGGCCTGCCAGGGTTGTATAAGTTTTGTCCTGCGCCTTCCTGTCCGGGTCATAATATAAATTCCTGTCAAAACGATCCTCGGGCATCTCCTGGATTGAATATTTTTTATTCAGGATATTCTCCCAGAGCATTTCAGGAGTATCTGCATGGGGAAGGGTACACCCCATTCCCACAACGGCAATCTCGTCTTTGATCCTGTTTCTAGGGCTGGAAAAAATCTCCAGCTGGTTTACATGTTTAAACAGCCTGGATTTATCGTTAAAATACTGGTCATGGATCTCTTTGATGCTGACGGAATTCTTAAAAAAGGCCAGGCTGTCGCCCACAAGAAAATTTCCTTTTTCCCTGTGCTCGTCATCTTCATACCAGGTATAATTCTCAGGGCCTGGGTTTTCAAAATCCGGCAAAAATCCTTTGGCACCAATAAGCAGAGACCCGATATTTCGTTTTTCAAAGGAGCGTTTTCTCTGGCCCAGGCTTTCATTGTTCAGGATCATCTGGGCTTCGTGTTCTGCCATCATCCTGGCAAACTGGGTGGGTGCAGTTCTGGATGCCAGGCCCAGACTTTTGCCGATGACCACGGTTTCATCTTTTTCAATTATAATGTCCTGGTATTGTTTTTTTACGCTATGGGTATCAACAATCTCATTGGAAAACAAATATGCCGTTCCAACCTGGAGGCCTATTTTAGCTCCTTTGGCAGCCAGGAACGAGGCCATGCCTGAAATAAAAAAAGAAGCAAAATTTGTGGTTATACCACCGGCAAAAACCAGGTAGAGGTCGGACAGATCCTGGGATTTATTCATTAATTTTGTGATGGCAGCTTCCCATAACACCATGCTGGTGAGGGAGCCCACATGGCCTCCAGCTTCTCCACCTTCAAATATAAACCTGCGGCACCCGTTATCAAGGGCATTTTCCATCATGGAGACTGATGGAGTGTGCAAATAGGTTTTTGTGCCTGCCTTTTCCAATTCCACCACCTGGGAGGGAATCCCCCCGGCAAACAGGGCATAGGGCACCTTATATTTTTTAACCATGTCCAGATGCTTGTGTACTGCCGGGTTAAATGCTTCAATACCCACAAGGCCGGCACCAAAATTAGCCAGTTTGCCTGCACCGTCCTTGAGCATATCATCGGCCAGGGATTCAGGCAGACTTCCCACGGCAAGAAAGGGCAGAGCACCCTGGTCCAGGACTTTGGCTGCAAATTCCGGATTATCTGAAATATTGGCCATGGGTCCCTGGATCAAAGGGAATTTAGTTTCCTGATCCTTTGCAAAATCTGAATTCGGGACAACAGGATCATGCTGATCAATAAAATCAAGGTTCTCTCCAATGGAGGTGAAAAATGAAGAAATCATGATTTCAAGGGATGAAGTTTCCCTTGCAAACTCCTTGGCAAAGACTCCGTCCTGGCCCAGATAAAAAAGGGATTGGATAAATGCTGCATCAGGATTATCCAGGGCAGTATAATTATCAATTATGGCCTGGTAGAGTTTTTTATCACCGTCAGCTGTTTCAGAAACCAGAACAGCCTCCTGTTTAAGATCTTTGACAATTTTGGTTCCCAATTTTGCAAATACCCGGAAAACCTCTTTATCCTGGAAAATAATTTCAGTGGAATCCCCTTCGTCAAGACCTGCAAGAAGTTTCTTGAAATTGTCTGAAACCGGAGCCTCATCCGCCAGAAGCATCTGGCTGTCCATTACAAGGCCTGATACCCCGGCTGCAAGCATACCGGCAGCTGTATATTTACCCACGCCTCCATGGATAAAAACAGGTAAATTATTATTTTTCAGATACCATTGCATGAGGATGAAGGAAGGGTATTTTGAAACTTTTCCAGCAGCTTCATTTCCCTTGAGTACCAGGGCATGGGGATTAATCTCTTTGATTTTTTCAATCAGATTAATATCTTTGATTTCAAGAATGATTTTTGTGTCGCCAAATTCAGAAAAATCAGCAGCCTTGTCTTCTTTGCAGAGGGGGGTAACTAAAAGATCAAGGTTAACAATATTTTCATTTTTCAGGGCAGCAATGGTTTCATGATCATGGGTAGAAAACCGCAGGCCAAAACTCAGGTTTTCCAGGGAAAGCACCAGGGCCTTTTCAAGGATGTCTTCAGTGCTTAAAAATTCCGTGTCAAAGACTGGAAGTGCACCAGACTGATAAATGGCATGAAAATAACTGACATCAAATACCTTGACAGGCGTATAAATCATCAAAGGCAGTCTTGAATTCAGTATTCTTGTTATCATAAATATATCTCCGTATATTGTTTTAGGAATCATTTTTCTCTGGCTGCCAGCCGTTGAAAAATCTTTGTCTCAAACCCTTTTACTATTCAAAGAGTATGCCAATCCTGATTTTTTTTTAACAGCTTGAAATTAAAAGATTTTAAGGAAATATCACTTTCCTGTTTTGACTAATTTCTAATTTTACTTGCATTTTATGTACACGCGCTATACAAAATTGTACAAAAATTTAAATTAGCGCGCTATCGCGCGAACTTTTAGCCATTAGCTGTTGGCTGTTAGCCGAATAGCTAACGGCTGAATGCAAATTCCAATACTATTAAATTCAACACAATGGGAAATCCTATGGAAAAAATAAAACTGGCGCCGGAAGAAAGACAATTCTTCAAGACCGTTTATAATGCGGCCTTTGCCAACCCCTTCAGCGAATTGAGGGAAAGGCTGGACCAAAAAATTGCCGGTCTGTTTCCTTCTGCCACCCGGAGGGAAAGCAAGGATAAAGGCGTCAGGGAAGTGGATCTCAGACTGAAAAAGCTGGAAACAGAAAACAAGGGCAATATCAATGACTACCAGGATGAAGACCGGAAAATCCTGCAGGTAGTATATCTATTTGATGTTTTCCATAAATTCCGGGATAGATTTGACCAGCTCATCAAAGACCAGATCAAGGCCCAGAATACCCCGGTAAAAGTAACCTTTGTTGAGGATGCAAGAACAATGATGCTTCAAAAGGGTTTTGATATCCAAACTTTTTACCATTATTTTGCCCTGTCCTACCAGCTGCGGCGGGCATTTTATTTTATTTCCCACTCCCTTGTGGGCAGCAGCCCCTGTATGCAGAGTCTGAAAAAGCATTTATGGTACAATGTATTCACCTATAATATAGAGTTATACGACAATGTTTTATGGGACAGGATGGAAGATTTTTCAACCCTGCTTCTAGGGGAGACAGGTACTGGAAAGGGAACCGCTGCCCAGGCCATTGGGCGAAGCGGTTATATCCCCTTTGATGAAAAAAAAGGATGTTTTGTTGAAAGTTTTACCCAGGCTTTTTCCTCTTTGAATCTTTCCCAATACCCTGAGACCCTCCTGGAATCGGAACTCTTCGGCCATACAAAAGGAGCATTTACCGGTGCAATTGAAGACTACCAGGGGGTGTTTAACAGGTGCAGCCCCCACGGGTCCATATTGCTGGATGAAATCGGAGAGATCCCGAACCATGTTCAGATCAAACTTTTACGGGTCCTCCAGGAAAGAAGCTTTTCCCCTGTGGGCACCCATACCATATCCCGGTTTAATGGCCGGGTCATTGCCGCTACCAACCGTCCCAGGGAAGAGATTATGGGAGGCAAAATCTTCAGGGATGATTTTTATTATCGGTTATGCTCAGATATCATAGAGGTTCCGCCTCTGAGAACCCGCATACAAGAATCTTCTTCAGAGCTGGATGACCTTTTAAATTTTTCCATCCACCGCATGACCGGCATGCATTCAAAAAAATTGATTGAAAAAGTAAAAAGAATTATTGACCGCAGGCTGGGAAAGAATTATCAATGGCCAGGAAATGTCAGGGAGTTGGAGCAATGCGTAAGAAGCGTGCTGCTTCGCAGGGATTACAAAGGCAAAGACACTAAAAAAACAGAAGAGTTATCCCTTTTAAAGATCCTTCAGCAGGGCCTGGAAGAAAAGACCATTACAGTACCAGATCTTGTGGCTGGATACTGCAGACTGCTTTATGACTCCCTTGGCACCTATGAAAAGGTAGCCCGGAAAACAGGGCTGGACCGGCGAACCATTAAAAAATATATTGTCAACCAGAAAACGAATCAGAAAAAAGGATAAAAAACAGATGCTTTATTTTTTACCCTCTCCCCTCAAAGGTATTTTGTCCCTCCTTCTCTATACGCTGAACACCATAATTTTAAGCACCCCTTTGATCATTCTGACTATTTTCAAATTTATAATCCCCCTGGCACCTGTCATTGTGATCATAGACAAGGCCCTTATTAACATTGCCACCCTGTGGATCAGCATAAATTCATTGAACAATAAATTATTCTGCAAAATTGAATGGGATATCCGGGGCCTGGGAAAATTAAAAAAAAAAGACTGGTATCTGGTCATGTCCAACCACCAGTCCTGGGTAGATATCCTGGTGCTGCAAAAGGTATTAAACCGTAAAATTCCCATGCTGAAATTTTTTTTAAAAAAAGAACTGATCTGGGTTCCTTTTCTAGGCCTTGCCTGGTGGGCAATGGATTTTCCATTCATGAAACGGTATTCAAAAAAAACCCTTGAACAAAAGCCCCATTTACGGGGCAAAGACCTTGAAAATACAAAAAAAGCCTGTGAAAGATTCAAGCACACACCCATATCAATCATGAATTTTGTGGAAGGAACAAGATTTACACCCCAAAAAAAAAAGGTTCAGGGATCAAGTTTTGATAACCTGCTGGACCCAAAAGCCGGGGGCATTGCGTTTGTTATTGGCTCCATGGGAGAGTATCTCCATAAAATCATTGATGTCACCATTGTATACCCGGGCACCCCGCCCAGCTTCTGGGATTTTATCTCCGGCAAGGCCAGGAAAATTATTATTGATTTTGAGGTATTGGAGATGAGCCAGACATTAAAAGGGGATTATTTCAATGATAAGGAACACAGGGCTGTATTCTGTGAATGGCTCAACCAGATATGGAAAAAAAAGGATAAAAAGATAAGCCGGCTGCAGACTTTAGTTTAAATATTTTGAATCTGCATCTCGTGAACTATGCTGTTTTCAGAATCCTCTGATGGGCGAATCACTTCCATCACCCTTGCATGTCGGATAACCTGCTCCACTATCATCTCGCTGTGCTTTCCAGAGATAACGGTTGCCGTTTGAATCTCCCCATCCACGGTTACAACTGCCTTGCCTGGATTTTCTTTGGCCCATTTAACAAGATTATTCTTTTCATGGAACAGTTCACCAAGTTTTTTAGCCAGAAAATCAATGTTCTTATCCGTTTTTTCTATTGCCTCTTCAATGGCCTCACTCTTTTCAAAACATTGATCCAGAATTTTCTCCGCATTATCGGCATTGATCTTTAGTTGTTCCAAATGCTGGCTCAAGTTTTCCGAGGAATCCGAGGAAGAGGTGTCATTGTTATCAGTTTTTAACTGGATTTGTCTCTGCTCAATCTGGGACCTGTCCTGAATTTGGGCAAGTTTGGAGATCTTCTGCTGAAACACCTGGTCCTGCTCTTTTAGTTTTTCTTTTTTCTCCTTATGATCCTGGATTTTTTCTTTCAGCTTGTTGGCCATGGTTTTATTTTTTTCAAGCTCTTTTTCGGTAAATATGTCATACCCCACCTTGATCATATTGGGTGCGGCCATTTCAGTCCCAATATTTCTGGCATTGACACCCATTTTAGCAGTCACCCTGGATGAAATAAGCTTGCCGTTTTCAATGGAGCATGACCCTGAACTTTCAATGTCTGAATCAACAATCTCGGTTGCCGCATGGACATTGCCCATGCAGATGATCTCTGACTTGTGTATAAACTTGGCAAAGACATTTCCCCTGGCATATATTTTACCCTCATTAATACCGCCTGCAACCACCAGATCCCCCTGTGCTTCAACAATCCCGCCGTCCAGTTCAATGGTTTTAATATCATTGCCCCGCACCCTGAACCCGGATTTAATACAGCCCTTGATATTCACATTGCCGTCATAATCAACATGGCCAGTCTCATAATCCACATCACCACTGGTTGTATACTCTTCATGGACAAAAATCACACCTGACAGAGTATATTTAGGATATCCCCGTACTGCTGCCAGAACCTTAAGGCCATCCTCGGACAGTTTTGCACCTTTCCCTAATCGCAAAGGGATATCATTGCCGGCCAGGGCCTCCACCTCTTCCCCGTAAATATTCTGTCCACACCTGGATTTCACCATGGGAGTTTTTTCCGCCAGAACTGTTCCTTTGTCCACAAGGGGGATCTCCCCTCGCTGCTTGAAATCAATATTCCCGTCTGAATCAAGACCACCAGCCTTGAGATAATCAGTATTAAAAAAAAACTCAAGTTTTGCATCCTGCCCCTGGATAAGCTTAGTTCCCTGGGCCACTCTAAATGACTGGGTTTTAAAGCCCGATGATCTGATAAAACCATCAGCCATAAAATCACTGGAAACCTGTAGTTTGATACCGCCAGTTATTATTTCAGGTTCAAGCAGGTCGCTGTTCTCTTTTTTAATTTCAACTTTTTTGGGTGGGTTTGGTTCCAGGGCTTTTTGTCCGGGCTGATTTTTCTGGCTGGCATTTAAATTTTTATCCATCTGCCTTACCCTGTTTTGCAGCTTAAGAATATAATTGCGCTGTTTTGCTGTCAGCATACCGGCTTCCACCATGAGGTCACCAATCAGACGGGGCTTTTGTTTTCCTCTTATACTGGCCAGCTGTTCCTCCAGGGCAAGGTCCAGCACTGTTTTGTTTATAAATCCCTTGGCAATGGCAATGGCACCGAATTTATATTCCTTTTGACGGATCTCAAGGGTTTTTACAGCCCGGGAAAGCCTTTCCATATTCTTGGCTGACACAAGTTCATTGGAACATAAATATTCTGTAAGGTCTTTTTCAAGGTTGCTGGAATTTTTGCACAGGGCCAGGCCTTTTTCCAATTCCTCTTTTTTAATCAGCTTGTTCTTTACCGCCAGAAGCCCGATCAGGGGAATCTGATTTGTTCGCCCATTTGTCATAAAATCTCCTGGATTTTATTAAATAAAGCCTGCCAGTATTCCAGTGAATAAAAACGAAGATTCAAGCAAAAATTCGTATTGTCTACCAGATAGCAGACTGTCATTTTTATGAAGTCTGATCAATAAAAGCATAAAAAGAGGGGCAAAGGCAAGCAGGAATGCATTATTAACGAATAAACCAATAAAATAAAAAAACAGAAGGATAAAAATATCAAACACAAGCACATAAAGAATAAGACGAAAACTTTTCTGTTCTCCCAATAGAATGGGAAGAGTTTCTTTTCCCGCAATCCTGTCTCCCTGAATGGCCAAAACGTCAAAAAAAGCGGTCCTGGCAAAGACCAGGCCAGTTGAAAAAACCAGGGTGACCAGCATCACAGGAGCGGGACCGGAATTAACAATGGCCGGCAGCAGACTTGTAACGATTCCCCATGCAATGGCGATGAGGATGGTCTTAGAACCAGGTATATCCTTAATCCGGGAAACCTTCCTGTCTCCGAAAACAGGGGGGATAATATTCAAATTATAGGACAGGCCCAGAAGAGTCATTACCAAAAGAAGTAAAAAAGAAACCTTACCTGTGGTATAGGCAAGATAGAGCCCGGCTGCCCCGGAACCCATGGCCAGTACTGCCATATACTGCAGGTGCTTCCTGTAAAAATCTGCCCGATCAGGATTGTTATAAACATCTGATTTAATCGTAAATATATTATTCAGTATCTGCATTGACAGCACATAGAACATGGCAATGGCAGAATGAACAAGGGTCTGGGAATAACCCTGGATCATGTTACAGGCATAAGTCAGGGCGCCGGCCCCTGCAGCCAGCAGCAGGTTGGTTTTAAGTAAAAATTCCCTGATCCATACAAATAATCCAATTATGGGAAGTTGTTTCCGGAGGTTACGCTCCACCCTGGCACAGGTATCCCTGATAATCCAGTTGGGTGTGGAAGCACCTGCTGTAATGGCGATGGAGTCTGACCGGGCAAGGGCCTTATAATCTATTTCAGAAGCATCTTCGATATGAACAGCTGAAGTACCGGTTTCCAGGGCTACCTGGGCAAGACGTTTTGTATTGCCGCTCTGTTTTCCGCCCACCACAATGATGGCATCATTTTTCAGGGCCAGCTGTCTTACCTCTGTCTGCCTTTTTTCTGTGGATCCGCAAATGGTGCTGAAAATTTTATAATGGGGAGCATTCTGGGCACACCAGGTTTTAATCTCTTCATAAAATTCAGTGTTCTGGGTGGTCTGGGCAACCACTACTGCATTTTCAAATGCAGGCAGGGCCTTGAGCTGCTCCATACTGGTAATTGTATGTCCTTTTCCCTGGGCATACCCCAGAAGGCCCACAACTTCGGGATGTCTTTTATCCCCGATAATAATAGTATCATAATTTCTCCGGGCATATTTATTAATGATCCCCTGAACACGGATCACCCGGGGACAGGTGGCGTTCATAACCGCGAATCCGGCTTTTTCCAGAGCCTTTTCATCTTCCAGTGGTACCCCGTGGGCCCGGATCAGAACGATGCCATTTCCTTTTTCAGGAATGGTGTCCAGGCGAAAAATCTTTTTAGCTTCCAGCATTTCAAGGACCTGGGGATTGTGGATGAGCGGCCCATAGGTGAATATGGGTTCATGGGAAAGGTTGGAAGCGTCCAGAACCATCTCAACTGCCCTTCTGACCCCCATACAGAATCCAGCCGTCTTTGCAACGGTTATTTTCATGTAATACTGCTCAAAAGGTCCACAAGGCGATCAAATTCCAATTTGGATGTAAACTTGATTTCAATCCTGCCCTTTTCACCCTCTTTCTTGATTTTAACCTGGCTTTTAATCTGGGTTGAAATCCTGGTGGAGACCTTGTCCAAAAGAATTTTTTCAGTTGCTGAAATTTTCTTAGCCAGTTTTCTGGGTTCCTTTTTGGCCTGGTTAACCAGTCGTTCAGTTTCCCTTACAGAAAGCCCTCTATCCCGAACCTGTTTAAAAAGATAGAGTTGATTTTCCTCGGACCCTCCGCCCAAAAGGGCCCTGGCATGTCCCATGGTAATTTTTTCAGAGAGAAGGCTCTCTTTTATTTTATTGGGAAGACTCCGCAAACGAAGAAGGTTTGCAATGGTAGAACGATTTTTACCTATTTTTTCGGCAACTTTTTCCTGGGTATGGCCAAACTCGTCATTGAGTCTGAAATATGCATCAGCCTCTTCCAGTA
>NBML01000043.1 GCA_002085465.1 Desulfobacteraceae bacterium 4572_89
GACGGTATGATAGAATTTAGCGGTATGGGACCCATGGCCAGTAGTGCACACCGAGACCGGGTTCTGGGTTATATTGAAAAAGGCATTGAAGAAGGGGCCACACTGGTGCTGGACGGCCGTGACTGCAAGGTGGAAGGATATCCTGAAGGATATTTTGTAGGGCCCACCATCTTTGATAATGTAACACCGGATATGGTCATTGCCAGAGAAGAGATCTTTGGCCCTGTGGTATGTGTGGTAAGGTGCAAAGACCTTGATGAAGTTATAGAACTGGTCAACACCAGAGACTTTGCCAATGCAGCCTGTCTGTATACAGATTCAGGAGAGGCAGCCAGAAAATTCAAGTATGAAGCCCTTCCCTCCATGGTTGGAATCAATATCGGCATTGCAGCTCCCATGAGCTTTTTCCCCTTTGGCGGATCAGGCAACTCCATGTTCGGAGATGTCAAAGGCCATGGCCAGGAAATATTCCAGTTCTTCACAGACACCAAGGTGGTCATAGAACGCTGGTTCTAAGGAAATAAATTTAATCGGAGGAATAGTTTTATGCCCATTATAAATTTTGGCGGATTATTGAATTTTGCCGAAGCAATGGAAAAACAGGACATGGAATTTTATCTGTCAGCTGCATCCAACCCGGAAATATCTGATCTTTCAGACCTTTTCCAGGGCTTTGCCAAGGACGGAAAAAAGAATATTACCAATATTCAGCGGACCAGAAGGGAAAATGTAACTGAAATGATCCTGGAAGGTATTAAGGATTTCTTCAGAAAACCCTTTGTGCTGGATACCGGTGATGACAAAAACATGGATCGTGCCCAGATCCTGGCCTATGCAGGAAAAATGGAAACCCGGGCCCTGGCCTATTACACGGAAGGGGCTGTAAAAATTAAGGCCCTTCCTGAAGTTGCCATGGCATTGAAACAGACCGGGAAAAAGAGAACCGCCCATATAAAGAAACTTTCCAGCCTCTGAAAAAGAGGCTGAAGGGAAAATAAAAAAAGGAATTGCCATGAATCAAGAAATCAAAGCACCGGAACTGCCGGGTTATGACCATCAGCCCAAGCCCTATACAGGCCCCTCCTATGACGAGGTAATGGCCATGAGAAAACAATATTTAACCCCCTCCTTATTGACCTTTTACAAAAAACCCATCATGATTGTGGAAGGCTCCATGCAATACCTGTACGATGAAAAAGGAAAAAGGTATGTGGACGGCATCGGCGGCATTGTAACCGTGAGTGTGGGTCACAGCCACCCCTATATTGCCGACATCGTGAGTGAGCAGTTTAATACCCTGGTCCACAACCCTTCCATTTATCTGAACCCCATAGTCGGTGAATATGGGAAAATGCTGGCTGAACACCTGCCCGGCGACCTTGAAGTCTGCTATTTTGTAAATTCAGGTTCCGAAGCCAATGACCTTGCCATGCTAATGGCAAGGCTTTACACCGGGAACAATGATATCATTGCCCTTAGAAACGGCTATCACGGCGGCAGCCAGAGCACCATGGGCCTGACAGCCCATTCCACATGGAAATACAATATAAACCAGGGCTCTGGAGTACGCCATACCATTCTCCCTGACTGCTATCGGGGACCCTTTGGTTATGATGATCCCGAAGCCGGCGTCAAATATGCGGCAGACGTAAAAAGTGTCATTGATCATACCACTCCAGGACGGGTGGCTGGATTTTTTGCCGAACCCATCCAGGGTGTGGGTGGAAGCGTTGTACTGCCCAAGGGTTATCTTGCCAAAGCCTACGAACATACCCGGGCAGCCGGCGGTGTCTGCATAGCCGATGAAGTCCAGACCGGTTTTGGACGGCTTGGAACCCATTATTGGGGTTTTGAATTTCAGGAGGTTATGCCGGACATCGTAACCATGGCCAAAAGCATTGGCAACGGTGCGCCCCTGGCCGCAGTGGTAACCACTCCTCAAATTGCTGCCAGACTCACCGAAAGAATTCATTTCAACACCTTTGGAGGCAACCCTGTGTCCTGCGCAATCGGCAAGGCAGTCCTGGAACTCATTGACAGAGACAAACTCCAGGAAAATTGCCTTAACATGGGCAACAGGCTCATGGCCGGATATCATAAATTACAGGAAAAATACGAGCTGATCGGTGATATCAGAGGCAGCGGCCTTATGACAGGGGTTGAATTTGTCAAAGACCGTCAGACCAAGGAACCTGCTTCCCAGGAATGCATGGAGGTTTTTGAAACCTTAAAGGATCTCGGGCTCCTGGTGGGCAAGGGCGGATACAACGGAAATACATTGAGAATAAAACCCCCCATGTGCATCAATGAAAAAGATGTGGATTTTATGCTGGAAACCCTGGATATTGCCATTGGAAAAATAAGCATGCAATAGCAGACCCCTTATACCCATACTATCCATTGACACATTGGATTGATTGCCTGTATTTTTATAGGAGCCGGAACCTTGTTTCCGGCTCCTATATTAATTTTTTTATAAAGGCAAAAAAACCATGTCTCAAATTTATACCATTCATCCCATTGCCATGGGATCCAAAGTCTTTGATAAAAGCATGATGACCTATCAATACGGCCAGGGCGAGCAATACACAATTCCAATTTTTACCTGGGTGATCAAGGGCGGGAACAAAAACATCCTTGTGGATACAGGCGAAATGAGCCCGATTCAGTCCAGGGACCGGGAAGATGCCATTGGCGGCAAAATCCACACCTTTGAACAGGGCCTGGCAAAACACGGCCTGACTCCCTCTGACATCGATATCGTCATCCACACCCATCTGCATATGGACCACTGCGAAAACGATTACAAATGTGAAAATGCCCTGTTCTATGTCCATGAAAAAGAGCTTGAATCAATCCATGACCCCCATCCCCTGGATTATCGGTACCTGGAAGATTATATTGAAGATATTGAAGAAAACCATCAGATCCAGGTAGTCACAGAAGATATGGAAATCATTGAGGGAATACGTGTCAAGCACACCCCGGTTCACACCCGGGGCGGACTTACAGTCTTTATTGACACGGCCAAGGGGAAAGCTGCCATCACTGGATTCTGCATAATTGATGAAAATTACAATCCCCCAATGGAGATCAGGGGAATGGAAATGGACCTAATACCCCCGGGCACCCATGTGGATGTATATTCAGCCTACGATATAATGGAAAAAGTAAAAGAGGAGGCTGATATCATCATCCCCCTCCACGAACCCAGGTTTGCCTCCTTGGATGTTATCGGATAAATCATACCCTGCCCCAAACGGAATATAAGGTTCCGACTATACACGGGGATATCTGATAAATTCAATACCAAATATTTTTCCCAGGGAAAAAGAATTTTACTTGACTTTAAACTGATATCTGATATATTAGATATCAGTTTAAAAATGACCTGATAAATTATTGACCCTGTTTATTGACTGGGCCTACAGGTTCGTATATCATACAAAGTTCTTTTAAAAGCATGGAAACCAAAGGCAATACCCTAAAATGAAGAACAGGTTAAATATTTTATCCTTACGTGAACAGGTCTATGAGTACCTGAGAACCGAAATGGTTACCGGTGGCCTGGCTCCCGGCTCAACCATCAACCTCAACAGGATTGCTCAACAGCTGGGCATCAGCAAGACCCCTCTCAGGGACGCATTGATCCATCTGGAGCAGGAAGGCTTTGTCACCATACTTCCCAGAAGAGGTGTCATGGTAAATGCCCTTGAATTAAAAGACGTAAAAGATGCCTATAATGCCATAGGCATCATTGAGGCCTCAATTATTCAGGATTGTTTTGATAAAATTACCCCCTCCCATATTTCCCGGCTGGAAGATCTCAATTCAAGGATGATACAAGACATTGAAAACAATGATTTTTCCAGGCTTTTTGCAACCAACCTGGCATTCCATGATGTGTATAACAATCTTTCAGACAACCCCCTCTTAAAAAAATTCATCTTTCCCATCAAACACAGGCTCTACGATTTCCAGGGCCAGAGTTATATTGCTGAATGGGAACTTAGAAATTGTAAAGAGCATTCAAAATTCATTGATTTCCTGCAACAGGGGAACCCTTTGAAAGCCTCACAGATATTAAAGGATGTCCACTGGTCCTATGGGGTGCAGGAAAACTATATCAAACAATTTTATGCAATGACCGAACAAAATTAAAAAGACAGAACCATGAATGTCTTGGTAATCAATACGGGCAGCTCTTCCTTAAAATATCAGCTCTTTGATATGAAAAATTCTCTCACCATGATCGCAGGTGTTGTGGAGAGAATTGGTGAAACCAAAGGAACAATAACCCATAAAAATTTTTCCAGTTCCAAAATAAAAAAAAACAAAAAAACACTGCCCATACCTGACCACCAGAAAGCCATGCACCTGGTGGCCGACCTGATAACCCAGAAAATTGATGCCATTGGCCACCGTGTGGTCCAGGGGGGAGAGTCATTCAAAACCGCCACCCTGATCACCAGGAAAGTTAAAAAAGCCATCCAGGAAAACAATCTCCTGGCCCCCCTGCACAATCCCCCCAACCTCATTGGGATTACTCTGGCTGAAAAATTTTTTCCAGGCAAACCCCAGGTGGCTGTATTTGACACCAATTTCCACCAGACCATTCCGGAAAAAGCTTTTTTATACGCCCTTCCCCATGAATACTATACAAGATATAAAGTACGCAAATATGGATTCCACGGCACTTCCCACAAATATATAGCCCAGAAGGCTGCCCTTCTCATGGGCAGAAAACCAGAAGAAACCAACCTCATCACCCTGCACCTGGGCAATGGCTGTTCAATTTCTGCCGTTAAACAGGGCAAATGCCAGGACACCTCCATGGGCATGACCCCCCTTGCCGGAGTGATGATGGGAACAAGGACCGGTGACTTTGATCCAGCCATATTTGGATACCTCATGGACAAAACCGGCATGACCCAAAAGGAATTAGGTGATGTTCTCAACAAGAAAAGCGGGTTCAAGGGTATCTGCGGCCTCAATGACCTGCGGGATATCCACGAACAATCGGCCCTTAGTGATAAAAGAGCCCAACTAGCCGTCGACATGTTTGCCTATCAAATCAAAAAATATGTCGGGGCCTATATAGCAGTCCTAGGCCATGTGGATGCCCTTGTATTTACCGCAGGCATCGGAGAAAATGACGAAATCGTCCGAAGTAAAATCCTGGAGGATATGTCCTTTCTATGCATTGAGATTGACCCTGAAAAAAACAACACCAGATCCCGGGAAGCCCGCTGGATTCACAGCACCAACAGCCAAGTCCAGGTTTGGGTGGTTCCCACCAATGAAGAGCTCCAGATTGCTTTGGAAACATATGAGGTTCTGGAAACTATTTAACTGTTCAGTTCAGCAGTTCAACCTTGCCTGTGCCTTGATTGTGAATCCCTTTTTTTATGAAAGTATTTTCCCCTTGGGAATACCCGTTTTTATAGGCATCATTATCATAATAAGCACCATAGTAACCTTTTTTTAGTTTTGGAAACACTCTGTTTACCTCAATGGCATTTATACTTTTTACCTTGGAAGACAGGGCTTTGGATGTCTCTATGGGTAAATTATCATGGGCATAAACAGTTTTTAAAACTTCTGGTTTTGCTAAATTTTTCCGAACTCCCTTTGTAAAGCCCATATCAAAAGAGACTTTATCTTTCCGGGTGTAGCCGTATTTTTTTCTATTTTCCTGCCAGAGTCTTTTGCCCGTGGAAAACAAATAATAGTATACATATTCAGCGACCATAAGGTTTTCCCGGGTGCCGAATAGTACAATGGATCGATAGGATTCATCATCCTTGGCATGGTAAAGAGAAGAGGAGACCGTATTCACAAAAAAGTATTCTCTTAGAATTGATAGAATGCTTTTCTGAAGACTTTCAATCCTTTTCTTTTTGTGGGTTATCACGATATAGGTTGCCTGAATATTTTTTACATGCCCAGGATTTTCAAACATTTCAAGATTATGCTTTTGTATCAAATCATTGGCCTTTTTAGATGCTGCCCGGGCCTCATGTTCATTGTCAGATTTTCCCAATGAAAGCAGTTTTTCAACCCTGCCAATCATTTTTTGAGCTTCAGAAGATAGTTCTTTTCTCATTTTTGCAATACTTGAAGAGATGTCAGTACTTGCCTTACAAAATTCAGGATGCACTCCCAGTTTCTGACATGCTTTTTTAAAGGAAGGCCCGTGAGCAGATTCTTCTCTCAATACTTCAGAAACATATTGGTGGGCCATTTCATGCTTTACCATCTCAATGACAAGATACCATGGATATTTTTCAATAAAATATCTGGATATGTAAATGGTTCTTGTATTTGGTTCCCATGAACCATAGTGCTCTCTTGATTCAGATAGACCAAAGGATGGATGCTCCATATGGACACCATGATAATAAAGGATATTTTCATACTCCGCTATAATCTGCTTGGTCCATGCAATTTCTCTGGAATATATTTTTTCCACAATTTATAATTCCTGTTTTTATGGGTTACGGACAATAGGTAGATCCTTTAACCATATTTTAAAAAGAGACTGCCTGCAAAAAAATAGATGATAATACCATGATATCTAACAGAAAAAAACCTTATTTTCTGTCAGGCTTAAAAACCGGCTGCCCGTGGGAGTGATGAGGATCATGCTTTCAATTCCAGCTGCAAATCGATCTTTGAAAATAAACTTGGGTTCCACTGCAAAGACCATGCCCTCCTGGAGCCGGGTGGGCCTTGCCCTGGCCAGGATGGGATTTTCCACCAGCTCCAGGCCTATTCCATGACCCACAAACCTGGATTTTAATTCAGGAAGTCCAAGAAATTCCTTTTCATACCCCAGTTCATTGGCCATTTTAACAGAGGCATCAAAAATATCCTTGATCCTGACCCCGGGCTTCATGGCCTCCTGGATTTTATTTAATATCTCCATAGATGCCAGGCTTGCATCCATGGCAGCTGTCTCCATCTTTCCCAGGACAAACATCCTGGATTCATCCATATGATACCCATTGACCATGGACCCGAAATCAATGAGGATTGGTTCATTTTCCAAAATCAACTTGGGACCTGCCCCAAAGGGGTAGGCAGTGCAGGTACCGCTGCCGCAGACCGGGGAGTCCAGAGCCCCTGGCATGCCTCCAGTTTTGCCGCTCATGAGGTGAAAGGAAAAACCTTCGGACCTGTAATGCCGCATCTGGAGCTTACCGGAATGTCCCTGGCTCCTGGCAAAGGCTTCTATCCTGCCACAGAATTCCGTTTCAGAAACCCCGGGGACCAGGGCTTTGGCCATAAAATTAAAAATCTTTCGGGATATGACAGCACCTGCTTCCATCTGCTTGATTTCATAGGGAGATTTGATTTGCCTGCAGGCTTCAATCAAGGGGGTTCCATCCCTGAAAACCGTATTTCGAAATAAAACCTGATAAAATTGAAAATCCCTGACCGGAACCACATCAAAGGCCAGGCCCATGGTTGAGGGCAATTTTTTATGGGCATCCAGGATCTTATCTGGAATCTCTTTCACGGACAGAATCGGGACAATCTCTCCGATGGTGGTCTCCAGCTCTGCCCTGGGCAGATAACGCTTCACAAACAGCAGGGGATCTTTGTCCACACATACATATAAATAACAATCCTGGGCAGTGCCGGAAAAATAATAGATATCAGGCCTGTGGGTAAGAAAAAGCGCATCAACTCCAAGGTCCTGCATCTGGATCTTCAGGGCAGAAATCCTGGAACAAATTTCATCCCCTGGAGTGCAATCCAGAATCATGTCTGCCCCTAAATCAGGATTCATGGGAAATCTGTTGGCAGTGGGTTTCTCTGGTAAAGAATAAAAGCAATACTGACAAAACAATCCACACCATCATGGGAATAAATCCATATTCATAGGCATCCAGAGAGTAAATCCTTGCCCCACCCATCATCTGACCTGTCCAATATCTGTCCAGAATCAGGCCCACCAGGGGCTGAAGCACCATGGGACCCATCATCACCCCCATGTTGGTCAGGCCGGACACAGTTCCGGACAAAGAGGGGGGAACCGATTCCGAGGCAAAGGGAAAACTTAAAATCATACAGCCGGAAAAAAAGCCAGTAAGAGCCAGAATCAAAATCAGCTGCCCAAAAGAAAGTGTTTCCCAGAACAGAATAAATGCCCATCCCAGGGCAGCCAAAAAACAGCCTGCAATATACAGGGGTTTGCGTCTTCCCATGAAATCAGATACCCATCCAAACACCGGGGCTCCCACTGCCCAGCCAATAAGCAAAACAGAGGTCAGCCCGGCTGCCCTGCCCGGGCTTATCTGATCATGGGAAACCAGAAAGGGCACACCCCAGAGACCGGAAAAAGTAAGGATACACCCCACAATTCCCCCGGGAATAATAAACAAAAGCAGGGTATTGGGATATTTAAGAACCTTAAAAAAACTGACCCAGATGCTGCTGAAAGACAATGATGCTGGCCGGGTAACCTTTTTTGTAAAACCGGAATACCCTTTTTCCTGGGGCCAGTCTCTGACAATAAACCAGATCAATCCACCCAGGACAAGGGTCATAATGCCTGTAATACCAATAATCTGGCGCCAATGGAAGATATCCATGAGCAGCCGCAGGGGGGTGCCTGCGGTCACAGCGCCAATAAGTCCTATGGACAGGGCATTACCAGCCACAAAGGCATAAATCTTTTTGGGAAACCAGGAAGAGGAGAGTTTCAGCAGTCCTACAAAGGCCACGGCCACGGATCCTCCGATGAGAAGCCGGCCAAGGCCTGCCCAGAAAAATCCCGGGGAAAGAGCAAAGAGAAGAGTGCCCAGGCCTGCCACCAGGCAACCCCCGGTCAAAAGTTTTCTGGGTCCCAGGGTATCGGCCAGAATTCCCGTGGGGATCTGCATGGCCACATAGGAATAAAAATAAAGGCCGGACAGATGGCCCAGGCCGGCAGCTGAAATACTAAAATCCTGCATCAATTCCCGGGTCATGACAGCCGGAGCCACCCGCTGGAAAAATCCAGCCAGATAAAAAACAGCACCCAGGCTCCAAATAAACCAGGCCAGGACCATGGGCGGTTCAGGCCGTTTATTTTTCTCCATGAAGACTTCCCTTCCTATACATGGTATTTCTATTTGTATTATTTTATTGCACACCCAGTTCCAAGTGAATATCTATGGCACATGGAGGCTGGTGAATCAAGGATTAAAACAAAGAATTATCCAGGGAATTGTCTTCATGAAAAACCGTGGCAAATGAGAGATATCATAATATGGTAATTGTCCATATTTTCCTTGACAGACTTTAAATAAAACCGGTATTTTCAAATATATTTTACTTGGCGCCATCTGATTTTGTTCAAAGATTTCTTGGCAGATACTCTCAATATATAATCTCGAAAAAACAGGGGATCAATGACAGAAAATTCTTCACCTGACAAGGCAGACATTCTGATCGTGGATGATGATCCTGCCATCCGCGACCTTTTGGAAGCAACAATGGAGATGGCCGGGTATAATTGTACCCTTGCCGATAACGGGGAATCAGCACTTTCCAAACTCAGCCAGAGCCCCTTTGATGTTGTGGTCACGGATATCAATATGCCGGGAATTACAGGGATCGAACTTGCCAAACAGATAGTCACCCGTTTTTCCGCTGATATCATTGTCATGACGGGCCAGACAAAGGATTACCAATACGATAAAATTATCAATATCGGTGCCAGTGATTTTGTTGAAAAGCCTTTTTCAATCAAGGAAATCGTATTAAGAATTCAAAGGGTGCTGCGGGAGCGGCGATTTAAGGAAGAAGCCAGTACCTCCCATGAAGAACTGAAACATGCCTACCTGGATTCCATACACCGTCTGGTCATGGCCTCGGAATTTAAGGATGAAGACACAGGAGACCATATTATCCGCATTGGGCAATACTCCGCATTGATCAGCCAGAAACTCAACAAGTCAGACCTGTTTATTGAAACCATTGACTATGCAGCCCCCATGCATGATGTGGGGAAAATAGGAATACCTGATAAAATTCTGATGAAACCCGGGAAACTGACAAAAGAAGAGTTTGAAATCATGAAAACCCATTCCCTCATTGGTGCAAGACTTTTGTCAAAATCAAAATCCAGGATACTCCAAATGGCCCAGGAAATAGCCCTGTCCCACCATGAAAAATTCAATGGTAAAGGATATCCCAACGGGCTTTCCAAAGAAGATATCCCCTTTTCCGGAAGAATCGTGGCCATTGCTGACACCTTTGATGCCCTTACCTCCAAACGTCCCTATAAAGACCCCTATCCCATGGACATGGTCTATGACATGATAAAAAAAGAAAAAGAACAGCATTTTGATCCGGAAATTACAGAGCTTTTTCTGAAAAATTTTAATGCCTTCATAGACATCCGACATAAATTCGGCAAGCCATTCCAGATAGAGCTTGAAAGTTTCCGGCTCAGTGAAAGGGATAAGAATGGTTCCCAAACATGAATTTTATATTGACAATCCAAGAGAAACCCTTACTTTCTGAAACGATTTTTTTTAATAGTAAGGAGATAAAACATGGCAGACTTGACAGCAATAATGGATACAAACAAGGGAACCATCCGCATCAAATTATTTGCAGACCTCACCCCCACCACCTGCGGGAATTTTGTAAACCTGGCCAAGAGAGAATATTATAACGGCCTGAAATTCCACAGGGTAATCGCTGACTTCATGATCCAGGGCGGATGTCCCTATGGAAACGGCATGGGCGGACCTGGCTATGAGTTTGAAGATGAGTTTAAGAAAGACTTGAAACATGACAAACCCGGAATCCTTTCCATGGCCAATGCAGGACCCGGCACTAACGGCAGCCAGTTTTTCATCACCCATGGCCCCACCCCCCATCTGGATGGTATGCACACGATTTTTGGTGCGGTTGAATCTGAAGATGACCAGGTGATTGTCAACAGCATTGCCCAGGGTGACATCATTGAAAAAATCACCGTCCAGGGAAATGTGGGGGCACTCATGAAAAAGGTGAAACCTAAAGTGGATGAGTGGAATAAGCAGTTGAACAAATCCTTTCCCAAGCTTCCAAAAGTCTGACCCCCAGTCTGGGACAGGCCCTGAAAAAAATCTATCGATATAGGATCTGTAAAGACATGAGAAGGCCTGATTGATATTCAATCCGGCCTTTTTTGTTTTAGCCACCCATGAGGTTCCTTTATATTTTGCCAGCGCTTTTGGCCTGGCACCACCAAAAGAAGATCCGTATTCAACGAAAGGCAAAAGATATTCGTGAATTTCTTCTGAATTATCAATATAAGCTTGTGCGGCAACAACAAGTTCATCAAGGTTTAAGTTTGGTTGAATTTTTGAGCTTGCTGCAACAAGATAATCAAATTCTGACAATACGTTTTCTGTCTCTTTATCCAGGACATACCTTCCCCATGAATCTGGCGCAGAATCTCGGATAGAACCAAATAAAATTAGCCAGTCAGGTGTATTATAGAGTATTTCAGAAAGTGGCAGGGTAATTGGATCAATGGCCACGGCATCAGGCCGGGCAAGATATTTTTTACCATATTGAAATGTGGAATACCCATATCGCTTTTCCTCTTGTGTTTCCATAACGCCGGCAGGGATGAATTCATTATTGATGTGGAGTATACATAAGCTCTTTGCATATTGAAATCCTATTTTAAAAATCCAGATCAACATCTGGTTTTTCTAAATGTACTCTTTTAGGCAAACGATTCTCTTCTTTTTGAATACCAACAATATCTTTTACAGGTTGAACATGAGGCCCTTTTCAA
>NBML01000044.1 GCA_002085465.1 Desulfobacteraceae bacterium 4572_89
TGTCTACAAACAGGATAAAAAACAATATAATAATATTTTTCAGCTGACTGATACCGGCATCAACCAGGGCCAGAGCATGTTTAATGTACTCATGGCTCTTCCCTATGAATATCCCAATAAGAAAGCTGTTATCATAACAGCAGACGATGCCTGGGGTACAGAAGTAGGCGATACCCTGAAAAAGAATTTCAAGGAAAAAGGCTGGAAAGTTGCCATGCATGAACTGGTTCCCTATGGAACCAATCAATGGGGCCCCTTGCTTACAAAGATTCGTAAGATTAAACCAGCCATCATCCATGTGGAAATCGTTTCTGCCCAGGAAGTAATCACATTTTTCCGGCAGTTCATGAAAAAACCCACCAATTCCATCCTGAGCTATGGATACTCCCTGGTCCCCAGGGAAGTTGTTGAAACCATGGGTAAAGAAGCTGATGGCCTGCTGGGTGAAGTGCCCACAGCCATGCCTACTCCCAAAGCACCCACACCTGAAGCCCAGGCCTGGCTTGATAAATTTAACGGCATCTGGAAACATCTGCCCCAGGCTGGATCATGGGCTGCCTACAGCGGCGTTAAAGCATGGGCCACAGCCGTTGAGGCTGTTGGAGATGAGAAAAAACATGAAGAGGTCAGCAATTATATTGCCACCAAGGGATATAAAGGTGAAACAGGATGGTGGAAATGGGATGAGGACCATGTCATGAGAGCTGGCGGGGATGTTCCAATAGCCCATTACCAGGTTCAGAATGGGGAGATGATTGCCATTTTCACTGATCCACCGGCAAAACCCTATAAAGACTATAAATTTCAGGTCCCCAGATGGATAAAATAATTCATTAAGAAACCTGAAATCTGAATAAAAATGGCCGTCCCTTGCATTGGCAAAAGGATGGCCATTTTTTTATGGCTGGGACCGCATTGACCTCGCATACCAAATCTTTTATAATTTTCAAACCTGTTTAAAAAATTTTTTGAATTGAAATGGAGAAAAAATGATTTCTACCTCAGTTTTTTTTGCCTTTGGTTTGACGATTTTTGCCGGTCTTGCCACTGGTGTCGGAAGTGCCCTGGCTTTTTTTGCAAAAAAGACCAATACAAAATTCCTGTCTTTGGCCCTGGGTTTTTCCGCCGGTGTCATGATCTATGTTTCAATGATTGAAATTTTTGTCAAGGCCAGGGATGCGCTGGAGGCGGCAATGGGAGCCACCAGAGGCTATTGGTGGACCACCATTGCTTTTTTCAGCGGGATCCTGCTAATTGCGCTGATCGACAAGCTGGTTCCTTCATTTGAAAACCCCCATGAAGTCAGAGTGGTTGAGGATATGACCGGGGATGCCTCTAAAAAACAGGCATTGCTTCGGATGGGGATGTTTTCCGCATTGGCTATTGCCATTCACAATTTTCCGGAAGGGCTGGCAACCTTTACCAGTGCCCTGGCAGATCCTACACTTGGAATCAGCATTGCAGTGGCCGTTGCCATCCACAATATCCCGGAAGGCATTGCCGTTTCCGTCCCCATCTACTATGCCACAGGCAGCAGGAAAAAAGCATTTTTCTATTCATTTGCATCCGGTCTTTCCGAACCAATCGGCGCCCTTGTCGGATACGGCCTGTTCTACCGGTATTTTAACGACATTACATTCGGACTTTTATTTGCCGGTGTTGCAGGGATTATGGTCTTTATTTCCCTGGATGAACTGCTGCCTACGGCGGAAAAATACGGGGAGCACCACCTGGCCATTTACGGTTTGATCTGTGGGATGGGTGTCATGGCCTTGAGTTTGCTGCTGTTCGCCTGATCAGGAGGAATTAACACTGATATTTCAAAATATATATTTCTTTGTGAACTTCCATGGGAAAAAGTTTTTACTCCGAAAATAAGGATATATCCAGATGAAAAATAAAATATCAATAATTTTCAGCCTTGTCTTTTTGGTCTTTTTTATAAACTCCTGTGGCCTGAAACAGCCCAGCGTCTCGGATGGTCCTGAAAAACCAAAAAATGTGATCATGATCATTGGGGATGGAATGGGGCCGGAGCAGGTTGGGCTTTTGCTCACCTATGCCAGGCAGGCCCCGGATTCAGTTATCCAGGATAAAAAAACCGGTTTTGATAAAATCATGGAACAGGGCGGTTCTCTGGGTATCTCTCTGACAAATGCCTACAATGTTCTGGTCACGGATTCTGCTGCCAGCGGAAGTCAGATGGCAACTGGTCAATATTCCGGGGCTGAAATGATCGGCTTGAATTTCAGGGGTGATCCCGTTGAAACTGTCCTTGAAAAAGCCATTAAGGCTGGAAAATCAACAGGTCTTGTCTCAGATACCAGGGTGACCCATGCAACTCCGGCTGCTTTTGCATCCCACCAGGTCCACAGGAAATTTGAAAATGCAATTGCCAGGGAAATGCTGGATACAGGGCCTGATGTGATCCTGGGAGGCGGCCTAAAACATTGGATTCCCAAAGAAGGCAACACCAGGGGCTCTGTTGTTAGGAAAGAATTGGAAGGGATGACAAAAGGGTCGGTTAAGATCAAGTCAAAACGAAGGGACAGTGAAAACCTTATAAAGGATGCCCTGGAAAAAGGATATGCCCTGGCCTTTAACAGGGAGCAGATGGAAACTGCCCAGGGTAAATTGCTGGGTTTGTTTGCCTCCTCTGCCATGCCCAATGCAATCCAGGTGTCCAATTCCCTGGATGATCCAAAAAGATCCATTCCCACCCTGAAGGAAATGTCAGCCAAGGCCATTGATCTCCTGTCTGAAAATGATCAGGGTTTTTTTCTGATGATTGAAGCAGGGCAGATTGACTGGGCTGCCCATGCCAATGATACCGGCCTCATGCTCCATGAAATGTTCCGGCTGGATGAAACCCTGAACTATGTCCTGGACTGGGCAGAGAACCGGGATGATACCCTGATTATTGTAACGGCAGATCATACCACCGGCGGTTTCGGGTTCAGCTACACGGGCAGGGATCTGCCAGAAGCAAAGTCATTGCCAGGGAAAATGTTCCAGGACAAGGAGTACAAACCCGGGTATAATTTCGGTGACCCCAGGGTGTTGGATAAGATTTACAGTCAGAAACTGAGCTATGGGGATATTTTTGCCAGATTTGACGGATTGCCCAAAGAGAGGCAGACATCGGAAAATCTTGCAAATCTTGTGAACCGGTTCACAGCTTTTCCCATAACTTCTTCCCAGGCAAAAAGAATTCTTGAAACAGAGGATAATCCCATTTACTCTGCGGGTCACTCTGCCCTGGGTTCAAAACAGGTTCCAAAACTGGACAACAAAGACGAATTTTTTGTTTATCAAAGATATAACAATCGGAAAATCCTTCTGGCCCTGGAAGTTGCCGGGGATCAATTTGTTGTCTGGAACACTGGGACCCACACCAATACACCAGTACTGGTGTTTACAAAGGGAAGCCCCTCTGCCATGGCACCCTTTGCCAGGGTGCTCCACCATACACAACTGGGGCAGCTCACCATTGATGTGGTAACGGGCAGGTAAGGAAATTTAAATCATGGCGAACAAGGGTAAAGCTTTTCTGCCGGGGATTTTTCTGATGGAGATAGTTAAGCCGGGTACTGAAGAAAAATTTTATTTGTAACTGTCTTTTCGATGCAAGATTCTACCAATCTCAATTGTATTCTCCAATACATCAAACAAAACTCTATAATCCCCAATTCTGCTGCGGTATGCAGGTTCAAAGTTTGTTAATTTTTTCATGTTAGAGACGTTTGAAGATATTCATTAAATGCTCTAGAAACCACATGACTTTATCAGCTAATTGTTCATTATTGATGTTTATAGTTATTGATTGCATCCTGAATCTCCTGTTTGTTCTTTCGTATTATAGGCGCATAAAAAATAGTACAAACCCCGAATATAATAGTTGAATTGTATCTCAGATTAATTCTATTCACAATCAAAATATTGTGTATTTTTTCTGATTGCCTGCTTTGTCTTTATCATCCTGTTCTTTTTTTCTGATGGGGATTTTTCTGCTGGGGATAGTTGAGCCTGGGACTGAAGAAATGCAAAAAATCGAAGAAAATTGAAAAAAGGCAGCCCTGGAAGAAGAACTGCCCTTAAAAAAAATATCTAAATTTATAGTATAGGAATTTGCATTTAGCCGTTAGGTTTTAGCTAACAGCCAACAGCTAATGTCTAAAAGCTCACGCGATAGTGCGGTAAATTTTTAAGCGTCTTTACTGATTTCCGCATGCTCAAGGATATCAGGAACAATATCGGTCCATCCAAGGGGCATGATATGGACTCCCTGGATCATGGATTTGACTTTTCGGATGAACGTACCTGTCATTTCAGCTGCTTTTTTCTTTCTATCTTCTTTGTCAACTGATCCAATCTCTTCGATCCATTCATCTGGTACATGGATACCGGAAATATTTTTATTCATGAATCTCCCCATCTGGGGGTTTTTTAAGATCACAACCCCTACCTGAATGGGGATGTTATATTTTTCAACCATGTTCATGAACTTTTCAAAAACCCTGACATCATAAACAGCCTGGGTCTGGAAAAATTGTGCCCCAGCATCAATTTTTTTTTTCATTTTCATCAATTGCAGTTCAAGGGGATCGGAATTGGGATTAACAACTGCCCCATAGGCCATGTCAATATAATTTTCAATACGGTTGCCGGAAATATCGTAGCCTCTTTTAAGGCCCTGGGCCATTTCGATCAACTGGACAGAATCAAGGTCAAACACAGGTTTTGCTTCTTTGTGATCGCCAAGCTGGATATGATCTCCGGTTAACAATAGAACATTGTCAATGCCAAGAGAATAGGCAGTGAGAAGGTCAGACTGCAATGCCAGCCTGTTTCTGTCCCTGCAGGTGAGCTGGTAAACAGGTTCCACTCCATTGGTTTTTAACCGGACACTTGATGCAAGGGATCCCAGCCTCATGACTGCTGACTGGTTATCGGTAACATTAACGGCATGCACATGCTGGTGCAGGTGGAGCGCCTCAATGGCGCAGCTGGGCTCAATACTCTTATCTCTGTGAATTGCACCTTTAATAGGTCCTACTTCACCGGTAATAACAAATTTATCATGGTTGAATAAGGTCGTCAGTTTCATTATGGAACTCCTTAAAATTAGATTTAGTTCTTGGACAGCTGACTGAAATCAAAGGGCTGGTTTAATTTAAACTTATCCATTAATCTTGATTGCTCACAGTAACCTTACCGCCTATGGAGCAGAATGTGGCTTCAGTTGGGCTGACCTCGAGAGTCCGGGGGCGGCTCCATTTTGAATTTTTTTTGGGAGGCTGATAGGCATCAAGAAGGTCCAGACGTCCCAGTTTTTTAAGGCGTTCATAAATCAATATCCAACCGCAGGGCCTGTTCGGGTCCACTTCACAATGGCCGTTTTCAGCACCACCACAGGGGCCGTTCAATAATTGTTTGGCACAGAGGGTCATGGGGCAGAGACCGCCTGTGTATTCAATGATGCAGTCCCCGCAGAGGGAGCAGTATTCTTCAATATGTGAATCTGAAACAGTTTCTCCGCCAAAAACAGTATCACAGCCGGGATGAACCATTCCACCGTCTGTTGCATCAATTACAGTGTGAACTCCCTGGCCGCAAGCTAGAATAAGAAAAGAATCTGCATTTTTTACTTCTTCTGCATGGTCTTCCATGAGGATTTTCCGGGTATGCTCCAGTTTGCACAGGGACATGCCCTGGGGGCCTGGGACTGTATAACCAGCTACCGTTATCCCTCTTTTTTCCAACCGCTGGGCCATCATTTCTGTTTCTGCTTCACCACCGGAATAGCATTTCCATGCACAATTATTACACCCGACCACAAAAACTTTTTCACCTGGGCGAATGTGCTTTACTATCTCTTTGATTGGCTTTTGAATGGTCGCATGCATTTGGACTCCTCCTTAATTAATTAAAAAAATTGGCTGTGAACTGCACCTCTGCTTCTTGAAATTCATTAAATAATATTTTTAACCTGTCATTGGCAGTCTGGATTGCGGATGCTTTTTCAAGGGATTCTTTGCCTGTCTGAAAGCAGGCAAAACATCTTTGCAGCTTATTCTTTTTTCCCAGAGTCATGATATCAAAATCAGCCATAAGATAGGTTTGTTCATTTTTTTGATTTGCAAAATGTTCAACTGCCGGGATCATTTCCAAATGGATTTGAACCTCTACTGGATTGCCTTCCTTTGCAATATTGATATAATCATGAATGGTCAGGATGCCACCTGAAGTCTCATCTTTTTCCCGGCCCAGTTCTTTAAATTTCAGCACCATATCTTCCAGGGTGAAAAATGTTTCATTCACCAGGATACCGGCATCAAGAAGTTTTTTATAATCCTTTTTCAGATACCGGTTGGCAATCATCACAGCCTGGGCAACATGGGGACATAAATTATGGGGACACCCCTTTGCATAGCATTTTCTAAAGAAAAACTCCTTATTGTTCACTGATCCAGAGTATTTACAAAGAAACGTATATGCCTGAAACTCATGGTTTTCATGGGCAAAATTCACAGGTACGATTTCAAAGGACAAATCAATGCTCAGATCAAAGCCCTTTTCTTTACAATTAATAAGGTCGGTAATTCTTTTTGGTTGATCTGTGATAATTGTATTATCCATTTTTTTACCTCATTCCATTTAAATTAAGAACCACTTACCGTTACAGAGCGTTTTTATTAATAAACAAAAACGGCATCAGCACTGAGTGCAGCGATATTCAGCTTTCCTGCTGCTGTGATTTGCGCACCTTCTGTCAGGTCAGACTCCTGGATATTCCTCTCTTCTATACAGGGGTTGCATACAAGAAGTTCTCCCTCAAGGGCCATAAAATCAGCCAGAAGTTTGTCAATTTTTGGAAATCCGCCTCCGGGAAGCATGGTTTTTCTGTATTCATCCAGGGCAAGATATACTCCATTTCCCTGGAGAACAATAGTTGCCTTGATATCCATGGCAAGGGCAGCAACAGCCATTACAAATGGCATGGTTGCTTTTTCAGGATCTTCTCCACCGCAGGTTGCATAGTACATGATGTGTTCTTGTTTTTCTTCGGTCATTGTTCTTTCCATTTAATTGTTTGTAATATTAGGGGTTAATTTAAATTTAATGCGCGCTGTTTTACTTTCATGAGATACAATACCAGGGGCCGGTATAATTGGTGGGTCCATTTTGCAAAGGGAACCTCAATTACCAGCATGGGCACTGCAATCATTAAATGAATAACATAAATGTAATAGGTACTCAACGGCATTCCTAAAAGCCGTGTAAAGTGGATTAAAATTCCCGTAAAGGTTGTCAGCCACAAAAGAATGAGAAATGCCCAGTCAGTTGAATGGGTTTTCATGTAGGGTCGGGCACTTTTTTTAAGTCTTCCGATCATGGCATAGGTGGTGCCGTATAAAATGGCAAAGGTTGAATAGTATCCCAGCAAACGGATGGGATTATAGATGGAAAGAATTTCATCCCGTTGAAACCATCTGAGTCCCACAACAACCAGCAGAAATATGGTTGAATATCCGGTCATGATCAAAAGATGATTAATCCACAGGATTTTCTGCTGTTTATCTTCACAGGAGTTGAATTTTTTCTGGGTGGCAAAGTGGATTATAAACTCTTTTAACTCTTTATAATAATCATAAAGGGGTATCCCAAAAATAAGTATAGCCGGACTTTTATCCTTGTCAATATGTTCTATATACTGACCGGCATTCCCCATGACCCCCTTTGCCAGGCGGAAGGCATTGGAAAGCAGGAAAAAGGACAGCACCCCAAGCATAATCAGGTCAAGAATCTCAATAACCGTATTGGGGGCAAAAACGTTGAGTGCCACTCTGTCTATCAGCATGGGTCCGTGAAAAAAGAAAAACCCCAGGCCTACCAGCAGGGCAACGACTATAATAGACATTATTTCAAAGATTTTGGAGGTGTAAAATAACCGGGATATTCCTGTCCAGTCATAGGTGGATGTCATATAGCGGCGCAGTCCCATCATCACTTCTCCGGGATCAGCATCCCTGGGACAGGTATCAGAGCAGTCACCGCAGTAATAGCACATCCATGGTTCCGGGCTCTGGGCAAGTTTGTCCGTAAGGCCCAGCTGAAGGTATCGGATCACTTTCCTTGGAAAAGGAGTATTCTCGGTTGACAGGGAGCAAACCGCGGTGCAGTTGCCACAATTAAAACAGGAAGTTGCGCTCTGGGCACCATATTCCCCCATTAATTTCATAATATCGGGATTCACCTTAGAACTCATAAGTGTTCTCCATTTTTATCTAATCTGTTGAAGACAGTTGGTATTTGTAATAATCGCCGTCTTTTTCTTTTTCAACGGCCATGCCGAATTTTTTAAGACCTGAGACATATACCAGGACCTTTGAGGCCGGCTCTTTTATCTCAAGGGCAATCTGGGGGATTGTCATTGCCTGGTCCTTAATCTGTGCTTTTATTTTTTTAAATAATTTATTGTTTGTTTTTATTTTTTCTCTTGCGTTTTCAATATAAGCGGCCCTTTCCTGGCGCAGGGCCTTGAGTTTTTCTTTGTCGTTGTTTTTCTTTTCCATGAGCAATATCTCCTTATGCGGCAAGGATGGCATCAACCATTTTGACGTATTCTTTTAAAGACCATCCCTTTACATCAATTGCATTTTCAGGGCAGACAGCTGTACAGATGCCACAACCCGTACAAAGAGCAGGGTTGACTTCTGCAGTTGTTTCAATGGTAATGGCATTATTTACAGGACAGACTTTGATACATTCGCCATGTCCCTTGCAAAGATCAGGGTTGACCTGGGCCACAAAGGGATCCAGCTCAACAAAGCCCTTGCCTAGAAGGGCTGCTGTCTTGACAGATGCAGCCTGGGCTGCAGCACAGGCCTCGGTGATATCCATGGGAGCCTGGCATGTCCCGGCCAGGAGAATTCCTGTGTTGGCAACTTCCACTGGTCTCAGCTTGGGATGTACCTCCTGTAAAAATTTATCTGCACCAACGGGAAGTTTCATCATTTCCACCATACTGGTAATGGTGTTGGGAACCATGCCCGTTGCCAGTACAACCAGATCCACATCTGTTTCAAGCTCTTCATTAAAGGTTAATACATCTTTAACTTTTATATTTATGGGGAACCTGCCATCAGTATTGGCTGTGATTTCAGGCTGGGAGTCTGGCTCGTACCTGAAAAACAGTATTCCTTTTTCAGAAGCATCGTCATAGATGTCTTCCTGGAATCGTCCATAGGTCCTGATATCCCTGTAATAATCAAATACATCTGTATTGGGGCAGGTTCTTTTTATTCGACCTGCGGCCTGAAGAGTTGCTGTACAGCATGTCCGGGAACAGTATTCATTGAGGCTGCCATCCTCAGCAGGTTTATGGATACCCGGGATCTGGCGGCTTCCAACACAATGAATAAAGGCTATTCTGTTGATTTTGCGATTATTAAGGTAGAGGATTCCATCCTTTGTTTCAGCATGTTTATAATCAAGAATAAATTGCTGAAGAGTGGTCACGCCCTCCAGATCATTGAATCCGAATTCACCTTTGGCAGGTGTATAGGTGTCAAAACCTGTTGCCATTATGATGGCACCTGTTTTTATGGATATTTCTGTTGATTCTTTTTGTGTGTCTTTGATAAACACACCCAGGCCTTCAACAAACTGGCCATGGGATTTTCCCCCGGCTTCAAAGGGTGTTTTTGTGATTGTATATTCAAAATTACCAATATAGCCATTAAATGAACTCATTTCAGCATTGGTGTGAATCTCAATGCTTTCTTCCTTTGAGATGGCTGTAAAAAGTTCGTAAATCAGGTCTTTGGCAGACTCAAGAGATGGATGGAGCTGGTCAAGTTTAGCTGCCTGGCCTCCTATAAACGGTGATTTTTCAATAATTGCCACTGAAAAGCCCTGCTTTACCAGATCAATACTGGCCCGCATGCCGGCAATGCCTCCGCCTACAATGGTGACATGCCTCTTTGCCTCCACCCGGATGGGGTCCAGGGGTTCAAGTCCCTTGGCCTTTTCTATGGCTGCTTCCACAAGGACACTGGCCTTGCTGGTGGCAGGATCACCATCATGAACCCAGGAGACCTGTTCCCTGATATTGGCATGTTCATAAAGGTAGGGATTCATCTCAGCTCTTTTGATGGCACCCCTGAAAGTTGTTTCATGGAGGCTGGGAGCACAGGATGCAACAACCACACGATTAATTGCCCCGCTTTTAATATCTTTTTCAATCAATTCCTGACCTGGATCAGAACACATGAACGAATTGGTGTGAACTTTACAGACGCCGGGCAGATTTTTTATGTTTTCTGCAACTTTTTCAACATCTACATGATCGGAAATATTACCACCGCAGTGACAGATATACACACCTACTTTTTCACTGGTATCTGTATCAGCGGCACTGGCATCCGCTATATCATCCCCGGACGGCATATCCTTTTGCTCTAGTTCATTATCGTTACTCATAATAGGATCTCGCTCTAATTATTAATGATGGTTTTTCATATAGTTTGATGCTTCCATGGCAGCAGCGCCGGATTCGCAGATGGTATCAACAATATCTTTTGGCCCGGAAGCAACCCCGGCGGTAAATACCCCCTCAAGACTGGTGATAGTGGGTGCAATTTTTGGCATTTTGCATTGGATAAAGGCATCAGAATCCTTGGAAATATCACAGATGCCGGCTGGGTCCCATTCAGGAACAATGCCAAGGGAGAGAATAACCAGATCATGTTCCCTTGTGGCAAGCCTTCCATCCTCTTCCTGGGCTTCATATTTCAGTGAGACTGCCTGGTCTTCGCCCTCTTCAATGGATGCAATTTTTCCTTTTACAAATTCAATGCCCATGGCTTTTGCATTCTGGTAAAATTGTTCATATCCTTTTCCAAAGGCCCTGATATCCATATAATAAATGGTCAGGTCAGCCAGGGGAAGGGAGCCGGAAAGGAGCATGCATTGTTTGATGGCATACATGCAGCAAACCCTTGAACAATAGGAAATACCCAGGGATTTATCCCTGGACCCGGCACATTGTACAAAGGCGATGGACTCTGGTTCTTTTCCGTCCGACGGACGGAGAGCCCTCATGTACGGGCCATGGGGTGCCAGGATTCTTTCCATTTGAAGGGAGGTGATAACATTTTCAATTTTGCCCTGGCCGTACTCTTTTTTCTGATCCACGGATGACAGGTTGAATCCTGTTGTCACAACGGCTGTTTTTGCTTCCAGGGTGAAATCTTCAGGTTTCTGAAAGTAATCAATGGCATCTGTGGGGCAGACTTTTGCACATTTGCCGCACAGGGTGCAGTTTTCAACATCAATCAGAGCCAATTGGGGAATGGCATTGGAAAATGGGATATAGACAGATTTTCTCAGGGTAAGGTTGCCCTGTTCTTCATCAGGCACATAAACCGGACAATTGTATTCACACTGGCGGCAGCCAATGCATTTGTCAGGGTCAACATATCTTGGCTGCTGTGTAACGGAAGCGCTAACTTTATTAGTTCCCTGGCGGTCAAGTGAATTAAGTGTACAAAAGGTAAACAGGGTAATATTATCATGATGCGCCGCAGCAGACATTTTCGGCGTTGTAATACAGCTTGCACAGTCAAGAGTTGGAAACACTTTGGCAAGACGGATCATTTTCCCGCCAATGGTGGCATCCTTTTCAACGATTGCGACTTTAAATCCCTGATCGCCAAGGTCTAGAGCCGTTTGTAAGCCTGCAATTCCCCCACCAACGACGATGGTATCAAATACTTGCTTTTTTTCTAAGTTCATACGTTGCCTCGTATATTTTAGGACGGAATTTAATTGGGTTTTATAAGCAGTTTAGCTTTCAGTTAAAACAGGGGGGCCCAGCTCTTGAACAAGTGTATTCATCATATTAATTTCATTGAGGAATGCCCTGTTGCAAACCGTACAGATGGATGTCAGACGCAGCCGTTTAATATCGATATTTTTTTCTTTCATGAGCTTGTAGACATTGTCCAGCCGTTTTGCCAGGGCATGATATGCTCCTTCATAGGGGCATTCCTCTCCGCAGGACATGATGATAATACCGGCACACCCTTTTCTGAAACAGTCTATATAGAACTCTTCAGGAAACAGGACAGGTGCCCTGACCCTTAAGATATAGGTGTTGGCAGGATAGGAAGAATGGGCCTGCCCCACAGAGTTGGCGCCGGGATAGGCACAGGCTTCTGTGGCAAGGATGATAATCTTCGGTTGATTCGTCTCTTTGTCCTGATTGGCCATGGGATAATCCCCTATTTTTTTCGAATTACAAAATGCCTGTCATAACCGTCAGCTTCCAGAAAACCAAGGTAATCATGTCCTACCTTTCCTGCCCATGCAGGAATATCATTTCTGGTTCCAGCATCATTGGAAAGAATTTCAAGGGTCTGGCCTACCTGGACTTTGCCAATGCCTTTTTTTGCTTCAAGTAAGGGTCCGGGACATGCACTGCCTCTTGCGTCAACCTGATCTGATGATTCTATTGAATTTAAATCTGTCATTGTATTCTCCTTTTATTTATATGGCATCCTAGGAACTAAGATGCAGTGTTAATTTTCCATCAAGTGCCAAGAGCAAGGTTAATGCCAGAATTGGAAAAATCAAAAATGCAATCATGTAAATTGTCCATGATGCCTGTCAGGCTCTGGGTTTTACTCTTTAAAGTATGTAAAACATAAGAGCAAGGGCTTGTTTGAAAATTGTCAATACTTAGAATAGTAACGTTATGGTTGCGCTACTTGTTTGGGTTCAGCGTTACTTTAAATGGAGTAAAAATGTTTGTTTTTTTTAAAATTTTTTTGAAACTACTATGAAATAAGGAAGTAAAAAAAAATACTCATAAAATATCAGGTTGGCACCAAGTATGCATTGTCCACATTTCAGGTATCAGATAAAAAGTAAAATCATTTACTTACCTCCATAATCTGATTAACCACCTCACCGTCTTCCGGGGCAGCTTATATACCGCCAGTAGCTGCCCCGGATCCTTCCTTTTCAGTTTCAAGCTCACAGGTCGGAAAAAATCAAGGCTGAAGAGGTATGTTCCATTTTTTCATATATTTCCAGATAGAAGCTCTGCTCAAACCTGAACGTCTGGCAACTTCGGCTTTATTCCAATCATGGTCCTGGAGCAGGGCAATGAGTCTTTCTTTGGTCAAGGGTGGAAAATCCTGATCTGGTTTTTTCAAATTTGATTTTTTCTGGGCTGGTTTTTTATCCTGGTCTTCAAAAGGCCAGGTAATTGTATCTGGTTCCCTGATTTCAATGGGAAGGTCGTTCAACTCAATCTGTCTGTTGGAACATAAAACAAAGGCATGTTCAATGGCATTTGCCAACTCCCTTATGTTTCCGGGCCAGGAATATTCCATAAAGGTCTTTAATACAGGTTGTGCAGTCCCGGTTACTTTATTGGTTGATTTTTCATTATTTACTTTAATAAAATGGTTAACCAGAAGGGGTATGTCTTCTTTCCTGTTTCTCAGGGGGGGTAGAAAAATTGGAAAAACTTTAAGGCGGTAATAAAGATCTTCTCGAAAAAAGCCGGTATCTACAAGGGATTTGAGATCTTTGTTTGTGGCAGTGATTATTCGGATATCAATTTTCCGGCTTCTGGATTCGCCCACCCGTTCAATCTCTTTCTGCTGGAGCACCCGCAGAAGTTTTACCTGGATATAAGGAGTAATTTCCCCTATTTCATCTAAAAATATGGTGCCCCCGTTGGCCTGTTCAAAACGTCCGATACGTTCTTTGCTGGCACCGGTAAAGGCGCCCTTCACGTGGCCGAATAGTTCGCTTTCAAGCAGGGATTCTGAAAGGGCGCTGCAGTTTATGGTGATTAAAGGTTTGTCCCTTCGTTCTCCAATGGAATGAATTGCCCCTGCCACCAGTTCTTTTCCTGTCCCGCTTTCCCCCTGGATGAGTATGGTTGCATCGGATGCTGCAGAGGCTTTTATAAATGTAAAGACATTCTGCATCACCTGGCTTTTGGCAATAATACCCCCCAGGCGATTTAATTCCCCCAGACGTCGGGTGGCCTCTTCCATTTTTAATCTGGCATTTTTAATTTCTGTTAAATCGGTAACAGATTCAACAATGCCAATGATTTTATTTTCCTGGTTTTTTATTACCCTGGTATTTTTTGTTACAGAGAGGACATGTCCTTTCTTATGGCTTAATAAACATTCAATGGGTTCTATTTTTCCATGTTCCAGAATACCACAATCTTTTATTCCCGAAGGGCAGTCCTTATCAAAGCATTGATTAAATTTCAGGATTTTACAGGTTTGTCCTTTTATTTCATGGGATGAGTACCCTGTGATTTTTTCCATGGCTGGATTCCAGGCAATGATTTTCCCCTGGGTATCAAGGATAAAAATTCCATTGCCAATGGATTTCAATAATGATTTTAAAAAAGTATTATTCTGTATTTCATATTCTATGTTTTTCATGGAAGAATCCTCTGGACTGCTGCGGCGCCACCAGTGGCGCCACTTTGTGTTGGTGCCAGCATAATCAAGGGGTCATTATCTTGTCAACGTTTATTTTTTTTCTAAGCTTAATAAATATATGATGGTCCATAACACACCAGGTATCGATTGTAACGAAGTGCAGGCCAATTGGAGAAAACTGGCAGATGTTGAAGCCGGCACATGGATAAGGACATATTATAACGAAGAAAAAGGTGTTCGGTACTGCATCTGGCTTGCCGAAAGTGAAGAAGTGCTTAAGGATATCTTTACAGAGATTGGAATAAGCTGGGATTCCATTATCCAGGTTGAAGAGACTGTTCCAGATCTTTGGGGAGAAAAATGGGACAAACATCTTGAAGAAGATGCAGCCGCCGATAACCTTGGTATGTAATGCAGAGGAGCGTGGGGTGCAGGTTTCAATCATGGGGTCTGCACCTTAAGTTGCGAAGAAACCTTTACACAAAAGATAGGGAGATAAGATTATGTATAAGAAAATTCTTTTTGGTACCTGCCTGACTGAGTATTGCAGCAATATTTTTAATTATGCCTTGAATCTTGCCCAGGAAAATGATGCAAAACTCTGGATATATTATGGCCTTGGCCGTTTAAATCTTGACGAGGCAGGAGCTGAACAGGCAATTAAAAAGGCTGAGGCTGATGTGGCCCAGGCCTATGTGCAGCAGATGAAGGATCGGGATTTTAATAATTATGCAATTAATGTCAGTGACGGAGATGTGGTCAGTGAGCTTTCAAAGCTTGCCCGAAATGCTTCCATAGATTTGATGGTCATGGGTACATCTACCGAGGTCCCCCTGGCCATGGGTGGAAGTTCAGATGTAAGACCACTTGGGGCGACAATAGCAGATGCTCTTTTATGGGCACCCTGCCCTGTGATGATTATTCCTCCGTCACTTATACCCGGGCTTGCCAGGGGGTAATGAACTTGGCATGCTATCGTGCGAGCTTTTAGCCATTAGCTGTTGGCTAAAGCATAGTGGCTAATGGCTGAATGCAAATTCCTATGCTATCAAGTTAAAATGGGATCTAAGATGAAGTGTATGATATTTGTGCCACGGCGATTCATAGTATCAAAGTGGCACATAGCAAGTATTTTATTGTAATCAAGGAGGCAGTTGTGGAAAAACTCTCATTTATGGATACTGCACTAGTGGCCTGTGGAACCATGAGTCCTGAAATCAATTATCTGGTGAAAGAGGGCTTTCTGGATACCAGTCATGTTTTTTTTACAACCCCCGGGCTTCATCAGGATATTCCGGAACTTGAAGCTCAGCTGGTCAAACTTGTTGAAAAAGGGAAATCAGTTGCCAGGGGTGTGATAGTTGTCTATGGCGGTAAATTTTGTTATGTCAATGCAGATAATCCAACCCGGGTAATGAAAACAATTATCAAAGAACAAGGGTCAAAAGTTGTAAGAATTGAAGCCTCCCATTGCATGGGTATGCTTGCCAGCGATGATGAGATGCAGGAGATCAAAAATGAACTTGCCGGTGGTGAGCCTGTATGGTTTATGACGCCGGGCTGGATAAAATATCGCAGACAGGTATTCAAGGGCTGGGACAAGGGTCTGGCCAATGAAAATTTTCCCAGACATACCGGGGGTGCTGTTGTCCTGGACGGCATTGGATACCTGGACCAATATATGGAAGAAAATCCAGAGGAATTCCTTGAATATTGTGACTGGATGGGGATTCCCATGCAGGGATATCCTGTTAGTCTGGATCGGTTTAAGGGCCTTTTAATTGATGCATTAAAAGGTTTGGATAAATAAAAGGAGAATACATGAGGCTTGTTATTATAGGTGGTGATGCTGCGGGCATGAGTGCTGCCAGCAGAGTTAAAAGAAAAGACCCGGATCTTGATGTAATTGTATTGGAACAGACCTTTGATGTCTCCTATAGTGCCTGCGGCATGCCCTATAATATTGCTGATCCTGAAAGGGATATGGAAAAGCTTGTTGTTAGAAAAGCCAGGGTGTTTATTGAAAAGAATAAGATTAATCTTCTGATCGGTCACAGGGCCACAGGTCTGGATAGAAAGGCCAAAAAGGTGTCTGGAATAACTTCTAAAGGAAAGGCCTTCAGTTTCGGTTATGATAAGCTTTTAATTGCCACTGGGGCTTCTCCAGTGATTCCAGATCTGCCGGGATTTGATCTGCCCCAGGTGATGGCTTTAAAAAGCCTTGAACACGGAAAAATGATAAAATCCCATATCCTTGAGAACAATATCAAAAAAGCGGTGATCGTCGGTATGGGATATATTGCCCTGGAAATGTGCGAAGCTTTTGAAAAGCTGGGAATAAAAACCAGCATGGTAAAGCCTGGATCTGTTTTCCTTCCCTGGCTTGCCCAGGACTTGGCCCGGGTTATCCATCAGGAGCTGATTCATAAAGGCGTGGATATTTATTCGGGAGTACCCATCCAGAAAATTGAACCCCTGGAACATGGCAACAGCAGAGTTCAGGTTGTCTGTGAAAACCTGAACCTTAAGGCAGATATGGTCTTTGCGGCTTCCGGCGTAAAGCCCTGCAGTGAAATTGCAAAGCAGGCAGGCCTTGAATTGGGCATTTCAGATTCCATAGCAGTGGACAGATTTTTGAAAACTTCAGACAAGGATATTTATGCTGCCGGAGACTGTGCTGATGCATATCATGTGGTGACAAATGAAAAATGCTGGATTCCCCTGGCATTGAGGGCCAACAGAGCAGGGTGGGCAGTTGCCGATAATGTAACCGGGACCCGTACTAATCTTCAAGGGGTTGCAGGTACATCGGTTTTTAAAGTTTTTTCCCTTGAAGTTGCCAGATCAGGGCTAAATTATAAAGAAGCAGCAGAGGCTGGATTCGATCCTGTGGAAAATTATGTTAAAACCCGTTCCAGAGCCCATGGGCATCCAGGATCAACACCTATCCATATTAATATGGTGGCTGATAAAAAAAACGGCCGCCTGCTTGGGGCTCAAATGGTGGGAAATGAAGGGGTAGCCCATAGAATCAATGCAATTGCAATTGCATTGCATAATAAAATGAGTGTTAAAGATTTTTCCCAGACAGATCTGGCCTATGCCCCTCCCTTTGGGCCGGTTTGGGATCCTTTATTAACGGCAGCCAACCAATTGGTGAAAAAAATATAACTGGTGAAAAAAATAGGTCAATAATACACAGGTTCGGCATATTCAATGCCATAACCATATTGCCCGCCAGGGGAGGAAGTTCCCAGTTCATTGGACCATTTGAGATACCCTGAGTATTTTTCATATTTTTCAGGACCTTTTGAGTTCTGGTCATAATTTTTTATTCGAACAAATACCTCCTCGTCAATATCAATTTTTTCATTGGTTTCCAGATACATCCCGCCATTGCTGTAATTATAAATAATTCCTTCATAATATTGATCCTGGGAATCATATCGATACAAGGATACAGGCAATTGAAGCTCATACCTTTCATGCTGTCTTTTTTCACTGGGATTTTCCATTTTTTCTCCTGTTGATGGGTTTAAGTTGATGGGTTTAAACCGATAAAACCATTTTAAGGTCAATATTGTATTTTTTCATGCGGTTCCAAACTGTTACCCTGTTTATATTAAGAATTTTTGCAGCCCTGGTCTGGTTGCCGTCTGCCTGTTTGAGTGCCTGGATTAATTGTGATTTTTCATTGGGCAGGGTTCTGGCATCCCTGGCTGGAATTACAGGTGCGGCAGGTTGTGTTGTGCTGATTTTTTTTGGTAAATGGTTTAATTGGATTGAAGGTCCTTCAGTGGTTACATAGGCGTACTCCATTGCGTTTTTAAGCTCCCGGATATTCCCGGGCCAATGGTAATCCATAAATCCTTCCATGGCATCATGGCTTAACCCTTTAATTGGTTTGCCGGTTTTCATATTTAATCGATGAATAAAGGAATTAATTAATAAAGGGATATCTTCTTTTCTCTCTCTCAGGGGAGGCAGGTGGATGGGGATGACATTGATCCTGAAAAAAAGGTCCTGCCTGAATTCTTTTTTTTCTATTAACTCTTCAAGATCCCTGTTTGTAGCTGTTATTATTCGTACATCAACCTTGATGGGTGAAATGTCACCCACCCTTTCAAACTGACCTGATTCAATAACCCTTAAAAGTTTGGTCTGAATTGACATTGGGATATCACCGATTTCATCCAGAAAGAAATCTCCATTGTTGGCAGCTTCAAATCTGCCCACACGGTTGCTGTAGGCCCCTGTAAAAGCACCCTTGGCATGGCCGAACAGTTCACTTTCCAATACTGCCTCATTGAGTGCAGCACAGTTGAGTTGGATAAAAGCCCTTTTTTTTCTGGAGCCGCATAAATGAATGGCATTGGCCACCAGTTCTTTACCAGTTCCGCTTTCACCCAGAATAATAACAGGTGCATTACTTTCCGAGGCTTTCCGGATCATGTCAAATACATTCTGCATTACGGGTGATTTGCCCACCAGGCCCAGAAAATCATTTTCTTTGTCACATTGTTTGGTAAGGATATGCACTTTTTCATCCAGCTTTGCAAGTTCTGATATATCGGTCAGGGTCTCAACAACACCCAGTATGGCATTATTCTCATCCCGTAAAATAGAGGCATTTTTTAAAACCGGTAAAAAACTTTTATCTTTGCACTTTACAAGGCACCGGCATTTTTTCATATCTTGCTGGCCTTCCTCAAACAATTTACACCAGGCAGAGTGTTTGTTGGTCTGGATGATCTGTTCGCAGGCATCGCAGCCCAGCATTTCACAGGACATGCCGATTGCTTCTGTTGAACTGTATCCCGTGAGTCGTTCAAAGGCTTTATTCACCATTAAAATAGAACCTTCAGGGCCGATAAACATTAATCCATCGTTAATGGTATTTACTATTTTCTTCCAGAAAATATTCATCTCACGGTCGTCCATGGGTCATCCTCTCAATTGCCAGGGCATTGTTTAAACAAGTATTTAAAAGGTGTTAATGATTAAACACTTGTTTAAATACTATTCAGTGCTTAAACAGTCAAGCCAAACCTTGGATATATTTTTTCTCTATAAAAACAATTTGTTAAAGATATCATTTCTTTTCCGCATTAAACGGTACACCTGTTGCAAGCACAGGCTTTGTGATTTTATATTAATAATAGCCGGGGTCTTTATGACATCAAAAATTGTATTGGATCTTAAAGGAGTGATTTCACCTCTTAGCCTGCTTAAGTGCAAGAGCTGCCTGAAATCCATGGAAGAAGGGGATATCCTGGAGGTCATGCTGGCAGATATAGATGTGGTACGGGATTTGACAATGATTGTTAAAAGGTCCCAGGATGAAGTGGTTTATAAAAACAAGATGGCAGATTGTATCTGTCTAGGAATTAAAAGAGGTTCAAGAATTGAAAATAATTAGAAAATCGTTAGATGTTTAATATGAAAAGGAGGTAAAATGCAACTTAGTAGACGGAATTTTTTTAAATTCATGGGAGCAGCCGGCGCATCCGCTACGGCCCTGCCCTCATCTGCCAGTGCATGGGAGTCCAAGGCACCACCAGATCCCTATGGATGTCTGGTGGACCTGACCCGGTGCGTTGGCTGCCGTAAGTGCGAAGAGGCCTGCGCTGAGGTAAATGGACTGCCCGCGCCGGAAAGAGTCAATTGTGA
>NBML01000002.1 GCA_002085465.1 Desulfobacteraceae bacterium 4572_89
CTGTCAGGATGCCTGCCCTGCCAAGACCAATATTCCCGGATATATTCGTTGTATCAATGAAAAACGCTATGGCAGGGCCTATGAATTAAACAGGGGCGCTAATATCCTGCCTGGGGTATTGGGCAGGATCTGTTCCAGACCCTGTGAGTCAGCCTGTCGTCATGGGGAACCCGATAATGGGGAAAGTGTGGGTATCTGTCATCTAAAACGCGGATGTGCTGATTTGAAATCCCCCATGCACAGGATCGTTGAAGGCCTTTACTCTCCCACGGGCAAGACCGTTGCTGTGGTGGGGTCAGGGCCGGCAGGCCTTGCTGTTGCCCATGATCTGGCCATTTTGGGACATAAGGCAGTCATTTTTGAAACCATGGAAAAACCGGGTGGAATGCTCATGTACGGTATCCCTGAGTTCAGACTGCCTCGGGATCTCCTGATGCTGGAGATCAACAATGTCCTGCGCCTGGGGGTGGATCTGAAAACCTCCCAGACCATTGGCAGTGATTTCAGTCTTGCATCCCTTCAAGAGGATTATGATGCCGTGGTGGTGGCCACTGGATGTATGAAACCCCGCCGTTTGGGAATTGAAGGCGAAGATCTTGAGAATGTGTATCACGGGCTTGATTTCATGAAAGAGATTAATGCCGGGCAAATGCCCTTTGTGGGAAATAATGTAGCGGTCATTGGCGCTGGATTTACAGCGGTTGACTGCGCAAGGTCTGCTGTCCGCCTGGGAGCTGTTGATGTTAAAATAAATATTCGAAAAACCATTGAATACATGCGCATCGATGAGACTGAAAAGCATGAGGCAAGGTTTGAAGGTATTGTCACCCATACCCTGGTCCAGCCCTCACGGATTCTGGGTACAGAGGGAAAGGTTTCCGGCATTGAATTTGTTAGAACCCGTCTGGACCCCATGGATGAGCCTTCTTTCAGGGTTTCGGTTCCCATTAAAAATTCTGAGTTTATTATCCCTTGTGATAGTGTCATTGCTGCCCTGGGTCAGACACCTGATATCGATGATTTGTCCCCGGGTCTGGGGGGGATGGAAAAAGAAAGTCATTTGACCAGTGTTGACGGTGTTTTTGCGGCTGGAGATTTTGTCACTGGCGCTTCTGATGTGATTTCTGCCATTGCTGGAGGACGGCAATGTGCCCATGCCATTGATGAATATCTCACAGGGCTTACACGGAAACAAAAGGTTGTCCGTCTGGAATCCCACGCCTCCACTGACCGGCTCAGGTCCTATGATTTTATTAAAAAAATTCAGATGAATACCATTGATATTGAGCGCCTCCACTGACCGGCTCAGGTCCTATGATTTTATTAAAAAAATTCAGATGAATACCATTGATATGGAGGAACGTCTCGAGTCGGCCCATGAAGAGGTCGAAACAGGGTATGATGCTGACCAGGTCCACGAAGAGTCCAAAAGGTGTTATCTGTGTAATTTAAAATATGAAATTGATCCTTTAACCTGTATCTATTGTTCGGCCTGTATTGATGTGGCACCCAAAGATTGTATCAAGATGGTTGAAACCATTCCCATCAATGAAGATGGAACCTATGGGGAATACCAGGAGTCAGCCCGGTGGAACAGGGTGGTTTCCATTGCCATTGATAATAGTGCCTGTATCCGGTGCGGCCAGTGTTATGCTGCATGTCCCATGGATTGCATAAGTGTAACCAAGACCGAGCTTGTGGAAGTTGACATGGATGAATGATGAATAATTAAGTTAAGTTTACCGGAGGAACAATGCCAAGTTATGACCATTATGTCATCCTGGGGAACGGCCCGGCCGGCAACAATGCCGCATCCTTTCTCAGGGAAAATGATAAAGACGCAAAAATTACCATTATCTCCGATGAAAATATTCCCTTTTATTATAAACCAGGGTTAACCCGGTATATAACCGGTGATCTTTCAGCGTCCGAGTTAATTGTTGAAAGCCTCCCCAATTATCGAGAGAAAAATATACGGCTCAGGCTGGGGCAGATAGTTGATAAAATTGATCCTGAACAAAAAATTGTCTTTCTCAGGCATAAGGAAAAAGTACACTATACAAAGCTGGTGATTGCCTCGGGGTCCAGGGCCAGGGTATTGCCATCCATGAGAGGCTATGCCCAATGCCTGAAACATATCACAACATATAATGAAGTATTGGAATTCAAGGACCAGATCCAGGCGGCCAATGATTTTTTTATTTTTGGCGGTGATCTTGTGGGATTTAAATTTATAAAAATGCTGGGCAAAATGGGAAAAAAGGTGACCCTTCTTATCTACCCCAACGCATTCTGGCCCTTTATTCTTACCCATGAGATGCAGGCTACCATTGTTAGTAATCTTGAAAAAAGAGGTTCTGAGATCATTGTTGGAGATGATATCCACACGATCATTGAAAAAGAAAATGCCTATATGGTGAAAACCGTAAAGGGAATGGAGAAAAAAGTGGATATGGTTTTTTCATTTAACGGGCTGATTCCCACTGTGGAATTTGCCAAAGGAAGCGGTCTGGACATAGACCACGGCATTCTTGTCAATGAAACCATGCAGACTAATTTACCGGATATCTATGCCTGCGGCAGCTGCGCCCAGATCTATAATCCAGTCATCAATTCCTATACCACTTCCATTGGCTGGCCCAATGCCGTGGTCCAGGGGGAAGTTACTGCTATGAACCTTCTGGGTGACCACAAGGTGATTGAATCCGTGGGCCGTAAGTATTTTGACCTTGAAGGGGTTAGAATCAAGACTACCTGGTGGGAAGACATTGAAGAGAGTTCATCAATCTAATTGGGGATAAGTATTAATGAAAGATATTAATCTAGTAATTGAAATCTGCGGCAGTGCCGGCGAAGGAACTATTTCTGCAGGAGAGATTTTGAGCCGGTTCATGAGCGCCCAGGGTTATGAAATCATGTCATTTGACTCCTACCCTGCTGAAATCAGGGGATTTGGTAAGTGTGTGGCCCATACTCGGATTAGTTCAGACCCCATCTATTCTCCTGGAAAACTTGCCGACGTGCTCATCGCTTTAAATGACATTCATTCCATTTCTCAATTGTCTGCATTGAAAAACAAGGGAATACTAATCTATGACAGCCAGCCTGCCAGGCCACATGAAGAGGATAAAAGTGTTCTTGGCTGGGTAGATCCCGGGGTGATTTCCTATGGCATTCCCTTGACCATGCTGGCACAAAGGGCTGCAGGCAGTGCCAGGGGACGAAACATGGTTGGGCTGGGGGCCATTGCTGCCATTTTTCATATGGATAAAGATGGATTTACCGCATCCATAGAAAACAGATATGCCAAGAAGAAAAAGATTGTCATAGATTCCAATGTGAACTCTTTCCTGGAGGGGTTTGAATGGGCTGGAAAACATATTGAAAAAATAGATTCCTTTTCCTTTGAAGGGGTGACCATGCCACTTCAAAAGGAGAAATTGATCATCAACGGAAACCAGTTGGTGGCCAGGGCAGCCCTGGATGCCAATCTCAAATTCTATGCCGGATACCCCATTACTCCTGCCACCAAAATTATGGAAATATTGAGCAAAGAACTTCCAGGACACGGGGGCACCCTGCTCCAGACCGAAGATGAGATAGCTGCTATTGGTGCAGTGGTAGGTGCTGGTTTCGGTGGAATCCGGGCCATGACAGCAACATCAGGTCCAGGGTTTGCCCTGATGACAGAGTTTACAGGGCTGTCTGTAATGGCAGAAGTTCCTGCCGTGATTATCAACTCCCAGAGGGGAGGACCTTCTACGGGTATTCCCACAAAAACCGAGCAAAGCGATTTCAATGCAGCCCTGTCCGGAGGAACCGGAGACTGTCCCCGGGTGGTTCTGGCTCCCACTGATACATTTTCCTGTTACCAGGCAACAGTTCTGGCCTTATACCTTGCAGAAAAATACCAGACTCTTGTGGTGGTTCTCCTGGATTTTTTCCTGTCCAACAGCATCCGGAATATTGATATTCCTGAAAAGCCGTCTGAAAGTCTGCTCAATGCCAATATTGCACCCCTGCCGGAAGAACTTGAAAATTATCAGCGGTATAAAATTACGGAAACCGGGATTTCACCCAGAGCCATTCCCGGTACACCAGGGGGGATCTTTTTTTCAACAGGGCTTGAGCATGATGAATACGGCCGGCCCAATTATAGTGACAAGGGACATCTGAAAATGACCGAAAAACGGTATAAAAAATATGCTGGTGTCCTTACTGAAGCCCCAATACCACAGATATCCGAATTTGAAGGGGAAATGGCGGATATCGGTGTGATCTCCTGGGGATCTTCGGCAGGAGCAGCACGGGAGGCTGTAATGCTGGCCAGAAAAGAGGGGATCAAAGCTTCCTCCTTCAGCTCCATGATGCTCTCACCTTTTCCTGAAAAAGAACTTATTGATTTTTCAGATAAATGTAAAAAAATACTGGTGCCGGAACTGAATTACGGGGGGCAGTTTGCCAATTTTGCCACCCATATCATCAAACGGCCCCTTGAAAGGCTGAACTTTATCACTGGCCGTCCCATGGCCTCGGAAGACATTCTTGAGAAGATGAGGGAAATGTAATGGAAACCATTAAATCAGATTATTTGGATGAAAAACTGGACCAGGTACGTGCCAAGGATTTTCTAAAATACAGGTCCGGTGATCTGCCCACATGGTGTCCCGGCTGTGGGTATTTCGGCATCATGGACGCGTTATACAAAGCCTGTAGGGAGCTTGAACTCAAGCATGAGGATATCTGTACGGTCAGTGGCATTGGATGTTCCGGACGGACCCCCATATTTATCAATTCCTATGGATTTCATACTCTCCATGGCCGTTCCATACCCGTGGCAACAGGTCTTAAACTGGCCAGAGAAGACCTGACCGTTTTTGCCGTGGCCGGTGACGGGGATGCCCTTGGGATTGGCGGAGGCCATCTTCCCCATGTGGCCAGGAAAAATATTGATATCACCTTTCTTTTGTTTGACAATTCAATCTACGGGCTGACCAAGGGACAATCATCTTCCACCACCCCCCATGAGATGAAGACCAATTCCCACCCGGTTGGAAATCCAGATACACCCCTTAACCCCATTAAACTTGCCCTGGCATATGGGGCCTCCTTTGTGGCTCGGGGATATGCAGGTGATCCCGAGGGCATGAAAACCATTATTAAACAAGGTATCCAGTATAAAGGATTTTCCTTTATCCAGATTCTGACTCCCTGTGTAACCTTTGACAAGACAAACAGGACTTGGAAAAATCTCAAGGAAAATGTTTATAATCTCACTCTTCACACCCAGGCAGACAATATGGAGACGGCCATGCGGGCAGCTGAAAACGAGCCCTTTGGCGTGGGCCTTTTTTTCCAGGATAAGGAACGCTTGAGTTACCAGGATATATTGAGAAATTTGAACAGCTAAGGATTGCAAATTTTATAATTTGAACGAAATTGCTTGTCTTTTGATCCATCTACTGCGTTGCATCAAAGGCCCGATAGACCTGGGTCGGTTTTCAGGATTTAACCCGGATCAGGCGCAAAGCATCCAGGCGCAGTCTGGCCCTGGAAAGATGGTCCATCAATATTATTAATTGGTCCTGGGCTGTTGTTATCTCCTTTTCCTGGATATCGGGGTTTATCTTTTGCAATATTTTTAACCGGTCTATTTCTTTGCCCACAGTTCCACGGATCTGTTCCAGGGCAGCAGTCATGATATTGTCGGCCTTTTTTTGAGCCAGGGTTTTACTTTGGTATATCAATTCAGGGATTAATTGTGTTTTGATTTGTTCAAATTCCATGAACCAGCCAGGGGTGTCCGGTTTAAGTTGGAGTAGAAACTCCGGGATAGGATCTTTGTCAGTGAAGTTTTCGCCGGAATGGCTGATGAGGATTCTAATGGGCTCAGCAGGTAGAAATTTTCCCATGTTGAGCCGGGCAGGGGCAATACATTCAAGAATAAATATGGTTTCAAGAAAGAGACCGGCCCCGGAGCCTTCCATTATACAGGCAGTTGCACAGGCTCCTTCGCCCTTTGTAATGAAAAAATCAAATACCTGGTTTACAAAGGGATGGTCCCAGTTGAAAAATCCAAGGTCTTCCCTGGCAATGGCGGTTTTCCGGTCAAAGGTGATCACCTCTCCCCGCCGGGGCAGGGAAGGAAATTCCTCATCCACAATCCTGTCTACATTTAGATGAATAACTTTTTCCCCTGTATGGTCAATTGTTTTGTCCAATTCAATTCCATAATTGTCCAGCAGAGATTCAAGCAGGTTTTCTAAAACAGGGCTTTTATCCATGGCCTGGATACGTTTGATCAAATCCATAGCAGGTCCGGGCTTAAAGGAATTGAGCTCCAAAAGGATATTTTTGCCCTGGTCTAATTCTTCCTGGGTTCTGGCAGTGTATTGGGCAGCATTTTCCAGGAGGGGATCCAGGACTTTTGGAGGTATTTTCCCCAGCCCCATGGTCTCACGGATGAGATTGTCCAGCTTGTTTTCAAATTGTCTGAATATATAGTGGACCCCGTTGATATTTTTTTCAAACAGGTTCAGCCCCTTCATATACCACTGGGCCAGGACTTCATAGGCAGAACCCTGAACATAGGGGACATGGATCTGGATTTCATGTTTCTGTCCGATGCGGTCCACCCTTCCCATTCGTTGTTCTAACAGCTCGGGGTTTCTGGGCAAATCAAAAATTCAGAGCATACAAGAAGTCTTGCTCCGTCTTTCCTTGAAAACCAGGCTGCATTTCTATCCCGTTGTAACAGGCTCATGGTTTCATCAAATTTTGCCACATCAATTGCCACCAGGGTTTTCAAGGCCATCTCAATGGCCTCGACCTTTGCCTTTGAGCTACAGATAACAAGGATTTTTTCCGGTTTAATTTTTTTGGCAAGTCCGGCCAGGCAGGAGATCCTGGGATCCATGCCCAGGCCTTTTCCAGGGACAATGTCCTGCTCCGAGTATTCTTTATTGATCAATTGAATCTGACTGGATGATCCTGCAAGGGGGATGAGGCTGGCTTTTTTTTTGGGAAAGCCCTTAATGGTGGTGCGCTTATTTCTGAAAATAACCCGGCCCGGGCCATAGGTATCCAATATGGAGTCAGGGTCTTTTTTTGCCTTGATGAGAACTTCTGCTTTTTTAGCTGTTTCAGCATAGGTGTTGGTTTGGGCCTGGTAGGTTTTAAAATCAAAATACCGGTCCGGGTCCAGGAGCCGTAACTGGGAAAAATGGTTTACCAATCCCATTTGCTCAGGTGTGGCTGTAAGCAGCATCAATCCCAGGGTTTTTCCCCCAAGAGCCTGCATAAACGAATAAAACCCAGGCTGGTCCAATATGTGATGGGCTTCGTCCATAATAACCATATCCCACCCGGCAGAAAGGATTTGTTGTTTTCTTTGATCACTTGCCTGGATAAAGGCTTGACTACAGATACCCTGTTGATCATCCAAAAAAGGATTTGCCTTATCATCGGTCAAGGTTGCCTGTTGACAATGTCCTTCATTGAAAATCCTGAAACTGAGATTGAATTTTCTATAAAGCTCTACAAACCATTGGTGGACAAGTGATTCAGGTACAATAATCAACACCCTTTGAATTTGGTGACTGATCAATAATTGATGGAGGATCAGGCAGGCTTCAATGGTTTTCCCCAGGCCTGTTTCATCGGACAAAAGCACCCGGGGTAAAACCCTTGAGGTTATTTCCGGTTCTGTTTCGCTGATCCAACGTTGGCCTGTGGCGGGGATGGACCAAGGATTTATTGCAGTCATTTTAAGATCTTCTCTGTTAAATAGGTGCTTTTCTATCTTACTATTTGTAGTTTTTTATAAAACTATGTATTTATCCTGAATAAAATAAAAAAAGGACTATTGCAATGGCTATTAAATATGAATGGCAATGATGATATATCATTTTTTTGTTTTTGCTGTCTCCTGGTCTAATAAAAAAACAGAAAAATATGTTGCATTTTTTAAACAGGTATGACAATCATGATTATTCAATAATAAATTAAAGGCTGGGCCAGGTATAAAATGATTGAAAATAAAATCGATAGATTGCTCAAAAGAATCCAGGATGCAACCGGGATAAATTCCCAGTCGGAACTTGCAAAAGAGCTTGGTATCAATAGATCAGGCATCACCCATGCCAGAAACAAAAATAGCATCCCGGATAAATGGATAGTCAAATTGTACAGGCGATTCAAGTTTAATGTGGAATGGATTGAAACCGGTGTGGGCCAGGTCTTTTACAATACTGAATCCAACTCAGACAGAACTTTTAAAAATATACCCAAGGTGGCTGCCCGATTGTCTGCAGGAACCGGGTCCTTTGAGTGTGAACAGGATGTATCTGAATATTTGTCCTTTCAATCTTCCTGGCTTGCCAGAAAGGGATCTGCTGCCAGTATGGTTGCCATGGAAGTGTTTGGTCACAGTATGGAGCCGGTTATACACGAAGGGGATACTGTTCTTATCGACCAGTCCCAGAAAAATATTCTGGCAGGTGCTATATATGCAGTGGGTGTGGAGGATACCATATTGGTGAAACGTCTGGAAAAACATCCTGACAAGCTTGTTCTGTGCAGCGATAATAAGGATTTTCAACCGATTTATCTGGAAGAGGATCTCTTGTCAAAGGTCAGGATACTGGGAAAAGTGATCTGGAGCTGCAGGGAATATAGGTAGTTTTTTTTGATCAATGTGTTTAGTTTTTTCAACAAAAGATGAAATATTAAAACAAAAAAAGGAGATAAAATGCAACTTACGAGAAAAAAAATATATGAAAAAGCAATGGCGGGTATGACAGCTTTGATCTGGATTGCAGGATTATTAATCGCAGGAAGTGAAAGTCCGTATATGCCATGGATGAACCTGGTCGGAGTGGTTGTTTTTTTAGGGGCCAGTTATTGGCTTGGCAGGGTGCTGCCAAAGCTTGAAATCCAGAAAGATGTGGTTCCATCGCCTAAACCGGTAATGACCTGGGGTTCCATAAAATTGGATACTGAAGAAAGAGATTTTAAGGTAAATACCCGATATACTGGAAGATTGAGTATTGTATGAAGGTTTTTTAAGTTTTATCGCTTTAATTTTTTCAATTGAATAAATTGTTGTTTTTATAGGTGAATAAGTATTCCGTTTACAATTGAAATAAATTCTGTTATATGCTTTTCGTGTTTTGTTTGGTTAGGAGTGTAACATGGGGATTGTAATAATCTGCTGGATATTTTACTCTTTATATCAGGGATTTATATTTTTTTTAAAACAGAACAGCATTAAACTAAAAAGGGATACTATATGAGTTTTCAAGCGAAGCTATCTTCAGGAGGGTTTGCCGTACTGGCAGAAATGCATACCCCTAAGGGAGTCGATATATCTGAATTGATATCCAATGTAAGATATTTGAAGTCCCGAGTTGACGGTATTGTAATTCCAGATATGGATAATGGTGTCATGCACATGAGTGCCTTGGCTGGAGGAGCCCTTTTACGTCAACAGGGGATAGACCCCCTGATTCATGTATATGGACGTGATCGTAACAGAATGGCATTGCAGGGCGATCTTCTGGCTGCCCATGTCCTGGGAATCCATAATCTCCTGGTTGTTCAGGGAGAATACTGACTTTTATACCCTTATGATAGAAGCTTTCAAATCTTTGAATGTTCCTGTGATTGCCTCTGTTTTTCTTTTGAAAAACGTGGGCATGGCCCGATACATTTCTATCAATGACCCAAATTCTCGACTTTCTGAGGATGTAATCCGCCGTATTCGAAAATCAAAAAACCGAGAGGTTGAGTGTATAAATATTGCAGGCGAGATGATCCGTACCATCAAGGAAGTTTCACAGGGAATAAAGATTTCAGCCCTGGGCTGGGAGGACCGTTTGCCGGTTATCCTGGACAGTGCAGGTCTTTAAGAAAAAAAAATTAAACCATTATCTGTTTACCTGCTACACCACTCTATGCAGGTAGCGGATACCCATAAATAAATATAGGTTATACATGCAAAAGTTTAATAAATCAGACGCTAAACAATCCAGCACTAACAGGGTGCTGGTTATCGGCGGTGGAGTAGGCGGGATCAGGGCAGCTTTGGATCTTGCAGAATCCAGGCGTGATGTTCTGTTGATTGATAAATCCTATACCATAGGCGGATTAATGACCCAGCTGGACCGCACATTTCCCACCAATAATTGTGATTTGTGTACTGTTTCTCCTTTCTTGTCGGCCAGTGCCCGGGAGCAGCATCTGGAAATAAAACCCATGACACGGTTGGAAAATCTTATTGGCGAGGCAGGGGATTTTACTGCAACCCTTGTGACTGAACCAAGGTTTATAGACATTGATAAATGTACTGGCTGCGGAGAATGCGCAAAAAAATTTCCCAAGGCAGTAAAATTTACACCTGGACTTGACCCCAGGGCCCCTACCTGCATGCGATATCCCCAGGAGACTCCCTATGCCTTTGCCATTGATATGGAAAAAGTCAAGGATATCAGTGAAATCCAAAAGGTCTGCAAGGCCAATGCCATTCTTGCCGAGGATAAATCAACAGAAACCAGTATTAAAATCGGATCTGTTGTCCTGAGCATTGGGGCAGAACTATTTGATCCATCAGTACTGGATAATTATGGCGGTGGTAAATACCAGAATGTGGTTACAGGACTTGAATATGAAAGAATCATGTCAGCTTCCGGGCCTTTCCAGGGAGACCTTGTAAGAGTCTCAGATAGAAAAAGGCCCAAAAAAATTGCCTGGATTCAATGTGTAGGTTCCAGGGGTATTAATAAGGCTGATGTTTCCTATTGTTCAGGAGTATGCTGCATGTATGCCCTGAAAGAAGCCATTGTCACAAAGGAACGTTTTGCCGAAGATATAGAAACAACAATTTTTTATATGGACATGCGAACCTATGGTAAGGATTATGAACAATATTTCAACCGGGCTAAAAACGAATACAATATCAGAATGATACGAAACCGGCCCCATTCTATTATTGAAAATCCAAAGACCAATGATCTTTCCATTACCTATGCTCTGGAGGAAAATCCAACCCATGAGACCGAGGAATTTGACATGGTGGTTCTTTCTACGGGTTTCAGGGTAGGGGATACCAGCATTGATCTGGCCGGAAAACTGGGCATTGAGCTTAATCAACATAATTTTGCCCTGACCGATCATTTCAATTCAGTAAAAACATCAAGGCCCGGGGTCTATGTCTGCGGTGTTTATGAAAGCCCCAAAGATATCCCTGAGACCATGGTACAGGCCAGTGCTGCTGCATCCATGGCTGCTTCAGACCTTCCATCCATTCTAAAGGAAAACCAGGTGGAAGATTTATTTCCCCTGGAGCGGAATGTATCGGACGAAGAGTTGAAAATAGGTGTTTTTGTCTGCGACTGCGGATTTGATATCGGTGGTGTCGTGGATGTTGAAACTCTCATTGAATATGTGAAGGTAAATCCGGATGTGGCTGTTGCCAGAGGAGTTGGCTATGGCTGTTCAACCGAATCCATGGCTGAGATAGAAGCCCTGATTCTGGAGCATGGGATTAACCGGGTGGTAATCGGCGGATGTTCTCCAAGAACCCATGAAACTAAATTTCAGGATCTGTTAAGAAGGGTTGGCCTCAACCGGTATCTGGTGGAAATTGTTAACCTGAGAGATCAAAATACCTGGCCACATATGGGACAACCCAAAGAGGCCCTGGAAAAAGCCTTTAAACTTCTTCAGATAGGTATCAGCGGAGTTCGCAAAAATCGTCCTCTCCTGGACAATACTCTTCCCATGAGTCAGAATGCACTGGTTGTGGGCGGTGGCATTACTGGAATGACATCTGCCCTGAAACTGGCAGACCAGGGAGTGCGTGTATATATTATTGAACGGGGACCTGCCCTTGGAGGACTTGCCCGTTCTGTCAGAAAAACCATTGAGGGAGAAAATGTAGATCTTTTTGTGACAGACCTTGTGGAACAAGTAAATGCCCATGAAAATATTCAAGTCATGGTAAGCTCTATTGTCGTTGATCACAGCGGCGTGCCCGGTCTTTTTAAAACCGGTATTCAGACCGGGCTTCGCATGAATTATATGCAGATTGATCATGGGGTGACAATTCTGGCCACTGGTGCCCTTGCCAACCGGCCCAATGAATACGGCCTTGGAAGTATGGAGAATGTCATTACCCAGCTGGAAATGGATTCCCTGCTGGAAGATGATCAAGAAAAAATTTCATCAATGGACCAGATAGTCATGATTCAATGTGTAGGTTCCAGGGATGAAAATAATCCCAATTGTTCCAGGATCTGCTGCCAGGCTGCCATGAAAAATGCTTTGCGTATCAAACAAATCAATCCACAGGCCCAGATTTTTGTCATATACCGTGATATCAGGACCTATGGATTTCAGGAAGATTACTATAGGGAAGCAAGGAACCTGGGTGTCAAATTCATCAGGTATTCCCTTGATACAAAACCCGAGGTAAAAAAAATAGACAGCAAGTTGTCAGTCTGTGTCCATGACTTTATACTGGGACAGAACATTGATATTGAGACCGATTGCCTGGTCCTCAGTACGGGGCTTATTGCCGATGATGAAACCACGGAAGACCTTGCAATAATGTTTCACCTGCCCAGGACCCTGGATAATTATTTTCTGGAGGATCATGTAAAACTCAGGCCTGTTGATATGGCCTTACGGGGATTTTTCATTGCCGGCACGGTCCATTCCCCCAAGACAATCCGGGAAAGTATTACCCAGGCCCTTGCAGTTGCAGGACGGGCCCAGGCCCTTTTGGGCAAAAAAGAAATCAACCTGGGTGCTGCCGTTGCCAAGGTGGACACGGATAAATGTGCATCCTGCCTGGTTTGCGTGAGGGTATGTCCCTTTGACATTCCTTTTATAAATGCTGAGGGGTATTCACAGATAGATCCTGACAAATGCCAGGGTTGCGGTGTCTGCGCTGCAGATTGCCCGGCAAAAGCAATTCAACTGCTGTCCTATGAGGATGATCAGATTCTAGCAAAATTAGATGGTTTATTTGAGAGGGTTAACTAATGGAAAATTTTGAACCGGAAATTGTCGCATTCTGCTGTCACTATTGTGCCTACACGGCTGCTGACATGGCCGGAAGCAAACGAATATCATATCCATCCAACGTAAAAATTATCCGGGTGCCATGCACAGGCAAGGTGGATGCTATACATATAATGAAAGCACTTGAAAAAGGTGCTGACGGTGTCTATGTGGCCGGCTGCCTTGAAGGCGACTGTCATTTCAAAAATGGAAATACCAGAGCTAGTAACCGTGTGGCCAGGGTGCAAAAGTTTTTAGAAGAGATTGGCTGGGAAAAGGAACGGGTTGAGATGATCAATATGTCGGCTGGTATGGGTGAGAAATTTGCCAGGACGGCCCATGAATTTACTGAAAAAATTAAAGAACTGGGCCCAAATCCTGTGAAGCAGGTTAAAAAAACAGAAATCCCGGCCCTGGTTTAACAATTAATCCCTTTGGAGATAAAAAATGATAACAGCAGAACAAAAACCAATGCAGGAAATTATTAAATATATAGAGCCCTATGATAAAATTCTCCTCATCGGCTGTAATGAATGTGTAACCGTTTGTGCTGCCGGCGGAAGAAAAGAGGTAGGGCTTCTGGCATCGGCTCTTAAACTTGACAGACTGAAACATGGAAAGACCCTGGATATAAAGGAAATTACACTGGAGAGGCAATGCGATCCTGAATATGTGGAAGAACTTGTTACTGCCATTGATGATGCGGATGCCGTCCTTTCCATGGCCTGCGGGTGCGGGGTTCAGACCGTTGCCGCAAGATACAATAACAAACATGTTTATCCGGCTGTTAATACCAAGTTCATGGGAGCATCCCTGAGCCAGGGAGTATGGGCGGAAAGATGTCAGGGCTGCGGAGACTGCATGCTGGGAATCACTGCCGGGATCTGTCCTGTGTCCAGATGTTCTAAAAGCCTTTTAAACGGACCCTGTGGAGGTACTTCCAATGGCCAGTGCGAAATCGGGCCGGACACAGATTGTGCCTGGAGATTGATCTGGGAACGGCTGAAAGCACTTGGTCTGGAAGAGCGATACGAAGAACTGGTTGAAGCAAGAGACTGGAGACCTGCCGGTGGTGCCGGACCCAGAAAAATTATTAGAGAGGATTTGGCATTATGAAAACGGAAAGCAGACTGGAAAAAGTATTGACATCCGGAGCTTTGGCAGTTACCTCCGAGGTGGGACCTCCCAGGGGCGTGGATCCTGAGATTGTAAAAACAAAAGCAAATATGATCAAAGACCATGTGGATGGCATTAATGTAACAGACAACCAGACCGCCATGGTAAGGATGTCTTCCATGGCAGCCGGTGTGATTATCAAGCAGATGGGCCTTGATCCCATTATCCAGATGGTAACCAGGGACAGAAACCGTCTGGCCATGCAGAGTGAAATTATCGGGGCATCGGCCTTTGGTATCGATACCATGCTTTGTCTTTCAGGGGATCATCCAAAGTTTGGTGATCATCCCATGGCAAAAAGTGTATATGACATTGATTCAATTCAGCTTATCCAGACAGTTAAGGATATGCGGGATGAAGGTAAGTTCCAGGGCGGAGCAGACATGAAAGGAAGGCCAAATATGTATATCGGTGCAGCTGCCAACCCTTTTGCCGATCCCTTTGAACTTCGGGTTATGCGTCTTGCTAAAAAAGCAAAAGCAGGTGTTGACTTTGTCCAGACCCAGTGTATTTTTAATCTTGACAAGTTTGAGCTATGGATGAAAGGCGTGGAAGACCGGGAGCTGGACAAGGAAGTTCATGTGCTTGCCGGCATCACTCCCATGAAATCCGTGGGCATGGCACGGTATATGAAAAATAAAGTACCGGGTATGGATATTCCTGATGAAGTTATTAAAAGATTGGCAGGTGTGTCAAAGGAGCAGCAGCCGGAAGAGGGTATTAAAATAGCTGTGGAATCCATTGAAAGACTCAAGGAGACAAAGGGTGTTCACGGTTTTCATATCATGGCAATTGAATGGGAAGAACGGGTTCCCGAGATTGTTGAACAGGCTGGATTATATCCAAGACCCCAATTTTAAATATAGAAAGATTAAAAAAATATCCCTTTAATGATAAAAACAAAAGGAGATTTTAATATGAGCGAAAAAAAACTCATTTTAGTTGTTGATGATGATCCTGATTTGGTGGAAGCTGTATCCATGAAACTTGATGCAATAGGATACAGGGTTGAAAAAGCCTATGACGGAGTGGAAGCCATGGAAAAAATCAAAGAAGAAAAACCATCTGTGGTTATCCTTGATGTTATGATGCCCAGGAAAAACGGGTGGGAAGTCTGTGAAGAAATCAAAAACAATGATAACCTGAAAGAAATTGCAGTTGTTCTGCTTACGGCGGTGGCAGAATCAGTTAAAACAACCAGTTATACACACCATGATGGGAAAACAACCCTTGCAGATGATTATGTTCCAAAACCCATTGATCTTGATGAATTAATGGAGATTGTGGGCGACCATTGTAAGTAAAATCTTTTGTTTAATTTGCCCTGTATATTCCAATCAGATAAGAATCGGCGGGGGGTTATGTAAAACCTTCCCGCCAGACTTTTATCTGGATGCTAATTTATTATAAAAGGGTGCGTTTATATCTTCCTATGACCAAAGCTTTGATTCGAATTAATGGTATCAGGCTGAGTACTGAAATGATACAGGTTCGGCAGTATTCACCTTCCGGGGATTGTGGATACAGTGAACCAATCTATCAGGCTTTTGCTGGAGACAAGATTAATATAGCCTGTCTTGGACTTGACAAAAGGGTTTCAGGGACATCTACTTTTTGTTGTATAGATAAAAAAACAGATAAAAAAATTTTTGAAAAATATTTAAACCACCCTGGAATTGTAGCCCCTGGATCTGAACAATTTTCCAGGGTTTGTTCTATTTCAGTATATCCCCATCATTCCAGTTTGAACACCTTTGGATTTTTAATTCAGCTCCTTGGACGGAACAAGATAAGGTTCCAACACCTTGTTTCCTCAAATGCAATGATTTCCTTTGTCGTTGAAATGTCGGACCAGAAAAGGGTTCTGGACCTGTTTGAAAAAGAATTTGACCTGCCCCCCACCCATACGCCCTTTCAGCAGGATTTCCACGATCAGACATGTGAGTTTGTAAAACAACGCTATTATGAAACCAGGGCCACATATATTGAGCAGAAAATCAAAACCTATGGAATAGGCCTGGACCCCTGCCTGGATTTAATGGAAATTTCCTGCACCCAGGATCAACTTGAAACCAGTGGTGCCCACATCCGCTCCCTGGAAAAGGCCGGAAAAAAATTTCATTTTATCTCTGCAATGCCCAGCCCTGGGGATGAAAATGCCTGCCATCTGTTTTGTCTCACAACAGCTTTAACATCAAAGGAAAGACAATCTTTTTTATCGAAATTTACAGGGGTTACAGGCCTGGACATCTGCCGATTTCTATCAGCTGATCTGATTAGTTTTCATGGACCTCATTTTGGAGACAGATTTGGTATATTTAATACAGCCATGAATTGTTTTCAGTCAGAATCCATTCCAATTCTCCTGGCAGGATGTACCGGGGCAAGCATCTGCATGGTTCTTCCGGCATCCAGGGGAGAAAAGGCCATATCTGCATTGGCTGAAGGGTTTGATACACCATGAGTAATGATCTGGGATTCAGTACTGAAGAACTTTTTTGGCGGGCCCGTATTTTTGATTCCCTGTCCTATCCCAGTGTTGTGATTTCTTCGACTAAAAATGTTATGGGGGCCAATAAAAAATTTTATGACACCTTTAACCTTTCCCGAAAAGAGGTTGTGGGGAAAAAGTGTTTTAGATACCTGTTATTCAAAGATACTCCCTGTGATTCAGAGGACTGCCCCATTTCAAAGGTGGTAAAAACTAAAACCAGTTATTCTTACACGGTTAAACACCAATACAAATGGGAAGACCGGGTTTTTTCCCCTATTTTTGATGATGAAGGGAATGTTGTTTATGTTATTGCCAGCATAAGGGATATTACACGGATTAAATCCCTTGAAAACCAGCTTATTGGAGCCAAAGAGTTTATTACCCGTGTGATTTATTCGTCTGCCTCTGCCATTGTGGCTGCTGATCGCCAGGGCAAAATTGAATTGATGAATTCCGTGGCAAAGGAATTGTTTGGGGATTTTAACGGGGAAGAGGGAAAGATAAAACACACTGAACAACTCTATCCTCCGGGCAAAGCCAAGGAAATCATGAAAATGCTCAGGGATGAGAAAATCGGTGGAAAAGGAAAATTGATCATCCCAAGGACCACCATAGTCAATGCCAAGGGTGAAAAAATCAGGGTGGAAATGTCCGCAGCCATTATATATGATGAAAACGGCAATGAATCTGCTACCATGGCCATTTATAATAATCTGGAAGACAAGATCAAGGTGGAAAAAGAACTTAAATTTACCCAGAAACAGCTGGCACAATCTGAAAAAATGGCTTCTTTGGGCCAGTTGGCAGCAGGTGTTGCCCATGAAATAAACAACCCCCTCACAGGAGTATTATTTTATGCCAGTCTTTTGCTTGAAAGGGATGATCTGGATGAAAACGCAAAAGAGGATTTAGGTTATATTGTTGAAGATGCTGACCGGTGTAAGAATATTGTTAAAAGCCTTCTGGTATACAGTAGAAGTACGGATTCCAAAAAAAATATTATCCATATCAATGAAATCGTTGATAGGAGCCTGAAATTGATCCGGGATCAGAAAAAATTCAGAAACATCCATATTCGCCGATTCCTGGCAGATGAGATGATGCTGATCAATGCAGATACAAATAAACTCAACCAGGTGATAATAAACCTGGTTATTAATGCGGCCGATGCCATGAACGGTAACGGCATTATAAGTATTAGTACCTATAGAAACAAACTCATCAAAAAAGTATATGTGGAAATCAAAGACACAGGGGAAGGTATTCCCAGGGAGAATCTTTCTAAGATTTTTGATCCATTTTTTACCACAAAAGAGGTGGGGAAAAGTACAGGTTTAGGTCTTAGTATAGTCTATGGGATTATAGAAGAACACGGAGCCAGAATCAGTGTAAAAAAAACCGGAGCCAAGGGAACTATTTTTGTTTTGGAATTTCCCTTGTATATTCCCCAGGAACAAGGGATGCCCCTATGCGGCGGACCTGATTCCCAAGAGATGTTATAAATGAAAAAAAACGCCTTAACAGGGCAGAATGAATGGAAAAATATTGGAATCAAAAGAAAATAAAACACAATCTGAAAAATCCCTTACTGACTCATCATTGAAGCAGGTTGTAAAAGATATTTTTTTCAGGCCAAGGGTATTGGTTGTTGATGATGAAGTCCGTATACAAAAAGCCTGTCAGCGGTTGTTGTCACAGGAAGGCTGTGAAGTGGAGGTTGCAGAAAACGGGATACAGGGTATCAAGATGATTGATGAAAAGCATTTTGATATTGTTCTTCTGGACCTTATGATGCCAGGCATGTCAGGCATGGAGGTTCTTTCCGATGTAAAGTCCAGGCATCCTGACACCGTGATAATTATTATTACTGGGTATGCTACTTTGGAGCATTCCATTGAAACCATGAAAAAAGGGGCCTTTGATTTTTTATCCAAACCCTTTTCACCCCAGGAACTGAGACTGGTGATTTCCAAAGCCATTGAATTTATCCGGACACTCCAGGATATTACAACGGAAAAATCACGTATGAGGGTGATGATCAATACTTTAATGGACGGAGTTCTGACAACGGACAACCAGAAGAGGGTAGCTCTTGCCAATCCAGCCTGCCTGAAGATGATGGGCTGCCACAAAAAGTCAGTCATTGGAAACCAAGTTTCAGATGTTATTGATGAGCCCCAGGTTCTTGAAATGATTGATCAGGCCATTGCCCAGCCCAAAGATATGTTTTCAGAGATTACCGAGGAAATTTTTATCCCCGGGGATAATATCAAAGGGGATATGGTGATAGGGGCGAGATGTCTTCCTTTCAGGGACAGGCTGGACAGGAATCTTGGAACGGTGACTGTTTTCCAGGATATCACGGATAAAAAACATAAAGACCAGCTTAAATCAGATTTTGTTTCCATGGTGGCCCATGAAATCAAGAGTCCTTTAAATTCCATCCTCATGCAGCTGAAGGTGGTCCTGGATGGCCTGGCAGGAGAATTGACTGATAAACAAAGGGAGGTACTGACAAGAGCTTCAGGCAAAATCAAGTCCCTTACCCAGTTGTCCTCGGAACTTCTGGATATTTCCAAAATTGAATCCGGCCTGATTAATCAGGAAAGGGAAAAATTGAACCTGGAAGAGATGATCAAAGAGCAGGTAAGCTTTTACAGGGACCAGGCAGATGAAAAATCCATCAATTTGATTCAGAAATCCTGGGACCAGGAGCATTTTATCATGGGAAACCGGACCAATATGGAAGAGGTCTTGTCCAACCTGATTTCCAATGCCATCCGCTACACCCCAGACGGAGGAAAGATTGATGTGTGGGCAGATGAAAATTATGATTGCACAATGCTCCATGTTGCTGATAATGGTTACGGGATTCCAGAAGATGCCCTTGAGAATATTTTTAACCGGTTTTTTCGGGTGAAAAATGAAAAGACAAGGTATATAAATGGAACCGGGCTTGGGCTTAACATTGTGAAAACCATTGTGGAGGCCCATCACGGGAGCATTCAGGTGGATTCTGTTGTGGATCAGGGAACTGAATTTACCATCTGCCTTCCAAAGACAGCATTTAAAATATAGATTTCTGCAAACAGGATTTTGCTTGGGAAAAAATATCAGAATAGAACAGATTGAGAGGCTGAACCTTGTCCTGAACGTAATCCGGGATGTTGGCCGGCTCCTGGTCAGTGAAAAAGATAAGAAAAAACTGATAAAAGGCATTTGTGATATTCTGGTGGAAAAACGTGGGTATTTTAACGCATGGATCGGCCTGTTTGATTTTGAACAAAAAATTGAGCTTGTGGCTGACTCAGGTTTTGAATCCCAGTCTGATTTTAACTCTCAGTTTGATATGATAAGGGAAGGTTTAAAAAAACAGGAGTTTACCCGTTGTATTCAAGAAACCCTTAATTCGGATAAAGTGTTTGCCGTCATGGACCCGGTGAAAGAATGCCATGATTGTATCCTGGCTGAAGATTATTCTGACCGGGGTGGGCTTGCAGTGCAAGTGACCCATGAGGGTGTTAATTATGGGTTTATGGTTCTGTCCATTCCCAGGAACCTGGCAATGGATGAAACAGAAAAAACTCTCATAAAAGAGATGGCTGATGATATTGCTGCATGCCTTTACCGGTTGGATATCGCCAATTCCAATGATGTCCATGGTTTTTTAAGGGTTCAGGATAAAATGACCTCCCTTGGTAGGGTAACAGCCGGTATTGCCCATGAAATAAGAAATCCCCTGTCCGGCATTTATATCTATTTGAAGGCCTTAAAAAAAATATACAACCACATGGGGGATATCACCAGGGTGGTCTCCATCATTGATAAGATTGAACTTGCCTCCAATAAGATTGAGTCCATTATCCAGCGGGTAATGGATTTTTCAAAACCCGGCCAGCCCCAGTTTGTCATGACTGATTTGAACCATTATATAGATGATGTCACCAAATTGACTGCTGTAACATTGCGAAAAAACGGGATACAATTGATCAAGGATTTTGATCCTGATATTCCTGAATGTTATGCTGAACCCCATCTCATAGAACAGGTGATATTGAATCTGATCACCAATGCTTCCGAGGCCATGGAAGAGTTTCCAGGAGAAAAACGCATTGAGCTGTCCACCTTTAGAAAAGGTGATTGTATTGTCATCAGTGTAAGGGACACAGGCCCTGGGATTCCAGTTTCCCGGCAGTCCAGGATATTTGATCCCTTTTATACCACAAAGGCGAACAGTTCAGGGATCGGTCTGAGTATCTCCCATAGAATAATCATTGACCATGGAGGTACCCTGAAATTCAGTCCTTCCAGGACCGGGGGCGCTATATTTATCATTGAGATTCCCTTTGAAAATAAAAAGAGGATACGATGATCCGCTATTCAATTGCCATTGTTGATGATGAAGAAACCATAAGGGATTCCATGGACATTGCCCTGGGAGATGAATATACGATTTTTCTTTATGAAGATGCAGAGTCCTTTGTAAAATCCATGGAAGAAAAATTGCCCGATGTGGTGCTCATGGATATAGGCCTGCCTGTAATGAGCGGGATTCAGGCCCTGGAAATTATCAAAGCCTGCTCCTCCAATATTCCCGTGATAATGATTTCAGCCTACGAAGATATTAATATGGTGATCAAGTCCATGAAAACAGGTGCCTTTGATTTTATCCTCAAGCCCATCAATCCTGATATCCTGGAGCTGACCATTAAGAAAGCCATTGCCTCCATTGCCCTGATCAAGGAAGTCCAGATTCTCCAGGAAAAATTCCTCAAGGAAAATGAGCCTTGTTTTATCGGGGAAAGCAAGAATATTGAAAATATAATGGATTTTATCAACCTGGTTTCCAAAAGTCCTGACACTCCCATCATGATCCTGGGAGAGACAGGAACAGGAAAGGAATTGATTGCCAGGGCCATCCATGCCAGAAGCCCTGTTTTCCAGGGACCTTTTGTGGCAGTAAACTGCTCAGCCTTTCCCGAGGAATTGATTGAATCAGAGTTGTTCGGATACGAGGCCGGTGCTTTTTCCGGTGCCAAAAAGCAGGGGAAAAAAGGGTTTCTTGAAGAAGCTGACCAGGGAACCCTGTTTCTTGATGAGGTGGCGGATTTGAGTGCTGCCGGTCAGGCCAAGTTATTGCGTTTTCTTGAAAGCGGTGAGTTTTATAAACTTGGGGGTACAAAAAAATATATAATCCAGACCAGGGTGGTTTCAGCCACCAATAAGAACCTGGAACTGCTTGTGGAGCAGGAAAAATTCAGGAAAGATCTTTATTTCAGACTTTGTGTGGTAAAAGCAAAAATTCCTTCCTTAAACGAACGTTCCGATGATATCATGCCCCTTGCCAAGCATTTTCTCCATGAATTCAATATAAAATTTGGTAAAAACCTACAGGGATTTTCTGACCAGGCCCGATCTCTTTTAGAATCCCACAGGTTTACAGGGAATGTACGTGAACTGAAAAATATCATTGAAAGAAGTGTGCTTGTGGCAAAAAATCAGCTCCTCAGTGTGGAGGAGATGGGATTGTTTCCCCAGAAGACCACCAGCAAGGCTTCTGAGAAGATGATAAAATCAGTAGTGGAAAGCCTTCCTGAAGAAGGCGTTCATCTCGTTGACCTTTTGTCGGGTGTTGAGAGACAATACATGTCCATGGCCATGAAACAGTCCAGGAACAATGAGAGCCAGGCAGCCAAGCTATTGAATATGAACCATCATACATTCCGATATAGGTGGAAAAAACTGTCTAAAAAATAATTGGTTGCAATGTAATTTTCTGTGCTTTTCCCTTTTTCTTCAAAGGCCTCCTGCTATTCCCACAGGCTGCTTAACCACTGTTAAAAGCATCTTAAATCGGGTATAGGCAAAAACAGAATGTGGTACATTGGCAGGCATAACCACTGTCTGGCCAGCAGCAGCCTTTATCTCTTTTCCGTCAATATTCACCAGGGCCTCTCCGTCCAGCACCTGGATCATGGCATCTCCGGGAGAGGTGTGGGCAGAGATCTCTTCTCCTTTGTCAAAGGCAAATAGAGTGATATTAACATGGGATTTGCTTGAAAAAGTCCGGCTGACAACCCGCCCTTCTTCATAATCAACCAGTTCATTGATGTTGACAGCCTTGGAAAAAGGTATGTTTTTTAGTAATTCTTTTTTTGTTGTCATGGATTTTCTCCTTGTAAGGGTGAATGGGATTTCCTTTGTATTGTATCAGCTTTCCTGGAGATTGGATTGATCTGGATCAATTCAATGGAAATCAGGCGGTATTTTATCTGCGGCCCTAAAAATTAAATTTTTTCTCAGCCCTGTCACAAAGGTGTTCACCAATGGGCATGGCTGATGTGGCAGCAGGGGATGGTGCATTACACACATGCAGGGACCTTGGTGTTTCAGCAAATAGAAAATCATGGACCAGGCTGCCGTCTTTTTTTACGGCCTGGGCTCGGATACCGGCAGGATAGGGTAAAAGATCAGTCAGGGCAATACCAGGGCAATATTTGTGGATTCGTTTTAAATATCCTGGTTTATGGGCTGAATCGATCCATTCTTTGATACCAGATTCCAGGTTGCCCTTGATCACTTTCCAGAATCCCGAAAAGGCAAGCATCTGCCAGAAATCAGAAAAATTAAAATTAAGTTTTCCATACCCTTCCCGTTTAAAGCCCATGACCGCATTGGGGCCAACGGTGATGCATCCTTCAACCATGGGGGTTAAATGAACTCCTAAGAATGGCAGGTCAGGATCGGGAATGGGATAGATGAGATGGGAAACAATTTTGGACAAATGGTCTGGAATGCGATAATATTCCCCCCGGAACGGGATGATCATAAAATCAATATCAATATTCATCATCCTGGCCAGCCGGTCTGCCATGAGTCCGCCACAGGCAATAAGATATCTGCTGAATATCTTCCGGTTGTCTGTGTGGAGAGTTATCTTATCTATGCTTTCTTGTATCCGGGTCACTGCATGGCCGGTTTTTATCACACCGCCTGCAGACTTGAACAGGTCTGCCATTTTAGACGTGATCTGCATGAAATCGGTAATGCCGGTGGAAGGAACCTGCAAGGCGCCCAGACCAAAGATATGGGGTTCTATCTTGTTTAATTGTTTTTGATCAATACAAAGGGTGTGTATTTTGTTTTGGGCGCATCTTTTTTCAAGGGCCTCCATCCGTTCCAGTTCAAGGGAGTTGGTTGCAACCAGGAGCTTGCCGCATTGCTGGAAAGGGATGTTATGGGTTTTGCAAAATTCCAGGGTGGCTTTTGAACCTTTTTTGCAAAAATCAGCCTTCAGGCTTCCTGGCGTATAATAGACCCCGGCATGGATAACCCCGGAATTATGTCCTGTCTGGTGGACGGCAAAACAAGTTTCTTTTTCAATTAAAACAATCCTGGCATCTGGATACCTGGTTTTTAGAGCAAGTGCCGTGGAAACTCCGACTATACCCCCACCAATCAGAGCAATATCAAATTGATCCAAAATTTTCTCCAATTAATAACTATGATTTCAGTACATGCATTGCTTTTTTATCACACCTATTGAATTGGTCAACAAAGAAAAAGATATTATTTTGTTGAATTCCATGGGATTTTTCTGGTATTTATTCGTGGGAACCCTGCGCGGTATTTGCCAGGTTGTTTCCGGACAAAAGGAGAAAAAAGGCAATGAACAACAATGATACTGGTTTTTGGAATCAACATTCCCTGCATTATCTTGAAATGGCTTTTGAATCAGGCAACAGGGAAAATATCAAAAATCCTGATGGTTACGGGACAAGAACTGGAGTCTGCGGCGATTCAGTGGAGTTTTTCATCATGGTGGACAAAGGGATCTTAACCCAGATTTCCTTTGATGTTCAAGGGTGCATGAACACCATTGCCTGTTGTAATACCATAGTAAGTCTAGCCAAGGGCAAGCCCGTTGAAACTGCCTGGGATATCCTGCCGGAGCATGTGGTAGATTTCCTTGAAACCCTTCCTCCTGACCATCTCCATTGCGCAGAGCTTGCCGTGGGCGGTTTTTATCTTGCCCTGTCAGATTATCGTAAAAAAAAAGAAACATTAAAAGCCGAAACCCGGTAGAACACCCGGGACATGATAGATCGGGTCAGGTAAGATCAAAGAGTTTGAATTTTTCTAAAGTTTGAAATTGTTCTAATCATTTTTTAAATATTTCAAAAAATGATTTCAAAAAAATAGAGTTATCAATATAACCATTTGTATTTATAGTACAAAATTTATTGAGTCTGCGTGGCATGATTTCTGCTAAACTATTTTATACGAATAGCCTGATACCAATGGTTGAGTGCCTGGTATAAATGAACCCATTTTTTTTAGGTCATTATGGAAAAGAAAAAAATCAGATCATTTCACATCATGTTTATAGATAATGACAAACATGTTCGTGATTCCCTGAAAGTGTTTTTTGAGAACAGCCAGACAAAGGTTCTCATTTTTAAATCTGCTTCAGAAGGCCTGAATTCCCTTAAATACCATAATGTAGATGTTGTAATTTCAGACTATTTCCTGGCGGATATGGATGGAATTGAGTTCTTAACCAGGGTGGCCAAAATCCATCCAGATACAAAAAGAATTTTAATGGCAACCATTACCATTGATGATCTGGAACAGCAAATCGTCAGGGCTGGAATTGATCGGTTCATTGAAAAACCGCTCAGTGTTGCCTCTTTGGATACAATTATTAACGAATTGAAAATAATGAACCTTTCTAAATGAATTCGGAGATAAATATGGAAGAAAAACAATCTTGGGATTGGAATACAGATGTAAAGGAAATACCTGTTAAAGAGTGGGAAACCAGATTTAACTGGGTGGAAGAGCCCTGTATCTCTCCCGATGGGGAGCGTGTCGCCAGTATTGTCAATGTGGATGAGATGGTATTTGATATCTGCGAAAACGGTGATGTCTGGGATGGAGAATATGAAAAGGCCTGGAGCCTGAGAGCTGTTCCCGGAAAAGGCTTTGCAGCCTGTATCTGTAAAGATGAGGAATGGACACTTGCCGTTAATGGGGAAGAATGGTCAAACCTGTTTGATTTTATCTGGGATCTTCAGATCAGTCCGGATGGATCCCAGATAAGCCTGGCCTTTCAAAAAGACGGTGAGTACGGAATGACAGTAAATGACAAACCCTGGGATACATTATACGAAAATATAAACGGCATGGTGCTGGGAAACCAGGGTGCATCTGCTGCGGTTGTTCAGGTGGGAGCCATGGCAGCCGCTGATGTGGAAGCCTTTAAAAAAGGAATTTTTTCCGTTGCTCTGAACGGTAAGGCCTTTGACCAGAAGTTTCTCAATATCTGGGATTTAAGCCTTGATGGGGACAAACAAAATCTGGCCTGGGGAGTCAGGCTGGACCGGGAAGCCTATACCATTGCCGTCAATGATACTCCCTGGGAAAATACCTTTCAATCGGTATGGAAACCTGAGTTTGCAGACCAGGGCAAATCAATTGTGGCACCTGTCCGCCATGAAGGTAAATGGAAATTGTTCAAGGATGACCAGCCCTTCTGGAAGACAGGATATGAACTGCTCTGGCGCATAGAAGTATGCCCTGCTAATAATCATATTGCAGCCATTGCTGCATCGTCCTACGGCAAATGGACAGTGGCTGAAAATGATGATATCTGGCCCATATCCTGTGACACAATGATCCGCGATATCTATTATTCCCTTGACGGGTCCAGCCTTGTGGCAGTGCTGAAAGACAAGGGGACATGGACCCTGGCTGTGGATAAGATTGTCTGGGAATTATCTGCCGACAAAATTTTTACCCCATGTATCAGTGGGGATGGATCAATTGTGGCCGTGGCCCTGGAAAAAAAGGGTAAATATTTTGTGGCAGTGAATAATAAGATTATTACAGGACCCCATGAATTTATGGCAGATCCTGTGATCAGTCCGGATGGCGGGAAAATACTGATCAAGGGAATTGAAAAAGGGGTTTATAAGCGCCGGATCATCCTCCTTTGAATTATCGGGTAAGAGCATTGGCTAAAACCACCAGTTAAAACTACTAATTCAGAGTATATTTTAATATGGAAATTTTCATCAAAAAAGATATAAGGAGGCAATAATGAATGCCTTTATCAATTTTATCATGGGACCCATGGTCTGGATATCGGCAATGGTTTTTCTATTTGGACTGGTATTTAAATTCATTAAAATTATTAAAGAGATCAATGAAAAGGAAAAATTTATTTTTTCCTATATTTCCCTAAAATACAGCCTCCGTTCAATCGGAGCCTGGCTGATTCCCTTTTTCCCGGAAAGCACCAAAAAAAGGCCGGTTTTCTGGGGTGTTTCCTATGTTTTCCACATTCTTTTATTTGCTGTTCCTATCTTTCTTGCCTCCCATATTATCCTTCTGGATGAAGCCTTTGGAATTTTCTGGCCGGCATTGAACGATGGTGTGGCTGATTTTCTGACAATCCTGGTCATTCTGGCATTGATTTTTTTCGGGGTGCGAAGGGTAATTGAGCCAGATGTAAAGTTTTTGACTTCATTCAAGGATTATATATTGCTGACCATTGTGATGCTGCCTTTTTTAACAGGGTTTCTGGCCTATCACCAGTTTTTTTTATACAAGTGGATAATGATTGCCCATATACTATCAGGCGAGCTTATGCTTATTGTTATTCCCTTTTCACGGTTTTCCCATATGTTAACTGCTCCCCTGACCAGGGCCTATACCGGTTCTGAATTCGGCAATGTCAGACATGCAAGAGACTGGTAGGAAGTTAAAGGAGATAAAGATGCAAGACCAATTAACCAAAAAAACAGAAAAAATTGAAAAAAATACAGACCAGGCAGTTGAAGACGGGCTTTCCAGGCTTACCCCTGAAAGAATAACTAAAACCATTAACCAGGTGCTTCACAAGGAGACAGGAGCAAGGTTCAAGGCCTATGTCGATACCTGCATGCGCTGTGGACTATGTTCCGATGCCTGCAGTTATTTTTTGTCCAATGACAGAGACCCCTTGTTTTCCCCGGCAGCCAAGGTCAAGCAGACCATTTGGGAAATGCTGGAAAAAAAAGGAAAAGTTTCCACGGATTTTCTTCGAAGGGCTGTTCATATCTGCCAGGTGGAGTGCAATGTATGCCGGCGATGTTCCATGTATTGTCCCTTTGGCATTGACATCGCCTATATGATGCTTCTGGTTCGGCGCATCTGTCATAAACTGGAAATAACGCCCCTGTACATCCAGGACACTGTCAATTCCCATTCTGTCACCTTGAACCAGATGTGGGTCAAGGAAGACGAATGGATAGACACACTTCAATGGCAGGAGGAAGATGCCAGGGAAGAGTTTGAGGATTTAAGAATTCCCCTGGACAAGCATGGGGCTGATATAATGTATTCTGTTATTGCGCCGGAACCAAAATTTCAGGCAGGCCTTCTTTACCAGGCAGCAACCATGATGCATGCGGCAGGAATCAACTGGACCATGCCCTCGGGACCTGGATGGGACAACTCCAACATGGCCATGTATACCGGGGACAATGAAATTTCAGGACGGATTGCCAGAACCTTTTACGAAAAAGCCGCAGAACTTAATGTTAAGAAGATTGTCATGGGAGAATGCGGCCATGCCTTCCGGTCTATTTATGATGTGGGTAATCGCTGGGTCTCCTGGGCCATGCCTCCCTTTGAGGTGGTCCATGCCCTGGAGTTTTACCATGAACTTTTGACCCAGGGCAGGATTACCATAAAGGAAAAATACAAAAAAAAGGTCACTTTGCATGACCCCTGCAATGTTTCCAGGGGAAGGGGGCTCCACGATATGGCCCGGGAAGCAGTGAATATGATTTGTGAGGATTTTGTGGAGATGACTCCCAATCGTGAACACAATTATTGCTGTGGAGCTGGTGGCGGAGTGATCAATTGCGGTCCTCCCTATAAAACAGAACGTATGGTAAACAACAGGGTAAAGGCTGAGCAGCTTAAGGCAACTGGTGCTGAAGTTTTGATTGCACCCTGTCACAACTGCCACAGCGGACTGGAAGATATCGTTCATTACTATGATTTAGGCATGGAAATTAAGTTCCTGGGGGATATTATTTATGAAACCATGGAAAAGAAAATTTATAAGCCGGGAGAATAAGATGAAACAGAAAATATTTTTTACGGTCTTGATCCTGATGCTGATTACTGCATGGGGTGCTTTTTCCGGCCAGGGCCAGGCCAGTGACAAAGAAGGAGACCAGATAGGAGGCCAGGACTTTGAACTGGAACGGCTGGATACCTCGGCCTTTGAAAAACCAAGAAGACCTGGTGCAGTTTTTGAACATGATGACCACAATGAGATGGCAGAGCTTGATGATTGTGCCATCTGTCATCATGTATATGAAGACGGCAATCTTGTGGCAGATGAATCCAGTGAAGACAGTTCATGCTCTGAATGCCACGGGCTTTTGCCGGGACCTGACAACCCGGTTTCCCTTTCTAATGCGTTTCATAAACAGTGCAGGGACTGCCATTTTGACTCGGGAAAAGGGCCGGTCCTCTGTGGCCAGTGTCATAAAAAAGAATAAGGAGGCATGATGACAAAAAAGATTATGATCGTGGATGACGATCCTGCCATCACAAAATATCTGGATGCATTGTTTACGGACAATGGATATGAGACCTGTATTGCCGATGACGGCAAAAATGCCATGGATGTATTTAAGGCAAATACACCTGACCTCATCACCCTGGATCTTGAAATGCCCGAGGAGTGGGGGCCTAGATTTTTTAGAAAATTGTCTAAAACCAAAGATTTTGACACGCCGGTGATAGTTATTTCCGGTCTTTCCGGGCGAAAATATTCCATTCCAAAGGCCCAGGCTTTTTTTGCCAAACCCTTTGATGCCGATGAGGTACTCAACAAGGTAAAAGAGATTTTAACCGGATAGAAAACACCAGGGGACCTTTTATGAAACAAAGAATGATAAATGCCAGGGGTCTTGTTTTCAAGTTATTGATTCCTGTTGGTATTGTTCTTTTTGTCAGTATTTATATATGGTCATATTTTATTACCAGGTACCAGGAAGAGATTCTCATTGGAAAGGCAGTCCCAGAAATATTTGTCTGGACAGGTGTTTATCTTTTCCTCATCCTGGCTATAACCATCTGCATTATTGTCTTTTTCCAGGTAACCAACCCTATCAACAGACTGATTAAAGATACCCGCAACATTGCAAAGGGTGATTTAAAAACCCTGGAAAACAGAGTCACATCCCTGGATGAGATTGGTCAGCTGTCTTCGGCAATCAATGATATGGGCATGGAAATCCATGAAAAACAGACAGAGTTTAACCGTCAAAAGGATATGTATCGTCACCTGTTTGACCAGGTGCCCTGTACCATTACTGTGCAGAATAAAAATTTTGAACTTCTGGAGTTTAACCAGGAGTTTGCACGCAGATTCAATCCCAGGTACGGGGATTATTGCTATGCAGCATACAAGGACCTGGATTCCAAATGTATTAATTGTCCGGTTGAAAAAACCTTTATGGATGGCAAATCCCATTTAAGTGAAGAATCAGGGGTTCACAAGGATGGTTCCCCTGCCCATTGGTTCGTAAAAACAGCCCCGATCAAGGATGAAAACGGTAAGATAGTGGCTGCCATGGAGATGAGTCTGGATATCAGCCGCCGGAAAAAACTGGAGGAAAAGGTTAAAATTTCCGAGAAAAAATACCAGGCTATTTTTAAGAATATCCCAAATCCTGTATTTATTCTGGACAAAGAGCAATTGACCATTCTGGATTGTAATGATTCAGTATTGTCGGTTTACGGATATAATAGAGCAGAACTAAGGGGAAAGGGGTTTGATATCCTTTTCCCCAGCGCCATGGAATTTGAACAGATCCGTAAAAACATAACTGCCCCCTTTCATGGGCGTATTATAAATTTCAGGAAGGATGATGAGTATCTATATGTTAATATCTGGGTCAGCCCTGCTGATTTTGCCCATAAAAATGTTCTCATTGTCATTGCAGTAGATATCACGGATTCCGTTGAAACAGAGCATCAATTGATCCAGGCCGCTAAAATGGCAACTCTGGGGGAAATGGCTACAGGAGTGGCCCATGAGCTTAACCAGCCTCTATCTGTGATCAAAACTGCCTCGGGTTTTATTGCCAGAAAAATTGATACAGATCAGGATATTGACTGCTCAATTTTAAAGACATTGTCCCAGGAGATAGAATCCCATGTGGACCGTGCCGCAAAGATTACAAACCATATGCGTCTGTTTGGCAGAAAATCTGTGTTTGAAAAGGAAGAGGTCAATATCAATGATGTCCTGAAACGGGCCTTTGATATTTTCAGCCAGCAGCTCAAACTCAGGGAAATAAATGTTGTCTGGAAACTTTCCCGTGATTTGCCCCGTATCAGTGCAGACCCGGTTCGGCTGGAGCAGGTCTTTATTAACCTTTTGATTAATTCAAGGGATTCCATTGTCACAAAATTTGACGGGTCAGAGAAACCGGAAAACTCTAAAAAAGAGATAATTTTGACAACAAAATCAGAGGATAACAAGATCAAGGTGAAAATCAGGGATACTGGAACTGGGATTCCAAGTACCCGTTTGGATAAGATATTTGAACCTTTTTTCACCACAAAAAAAGTGGGTGAAGGAACTGGTCTTGGCTTGTCCATATCCTATGGTATTATAAAAGAATCAGGCGGAGAGATATCTGCCCATAACAACAAAGATGGGGGTGCCACCTTTATCATGTTTTTCAGTATACAAAAAGGGGTTAATGGAAAATAAAAATAAAATATATACGATTCTTCTTGTGGACGATGAAGAAGGGATTCGCAATGTTTTAAATATTACCCTGACCCATGCCGGATTCAAGGTATTGCTGGCCCCTGACGGTGATACGGGCTTTAAAATTTTTAAGGCCCAAAAACCGGATATTATTATTACCGATATTAAAATGCCGGGCATTGACGGGATTGAGCTTCTCAGGCAGATAAAGCGGACCAGTCCGGAAACCGAAGTGATCATGATAACCGGCCATGGAGACATGGATTTTGCCGTGAAAAGTCTACAGCATGAGGCCTCGGATTTCATAACCAAGCCCATTGACAGTGAAGAACTGGAATTGTCTGTAAAAAAGGCAGTGGACCGGATTTCCATCAACTCCAGGATTAAAACATATATGGATGACCTGAAACTCTTGATCCGGGAAAAGGATAAAGCCATTGATGAATCCCAAAGCCTTATCACCATCGGTCAGACCGTGGCTGGAATGTCCCATGTGATCAAAAACATAGCCGGAGGACTCAAGGGCAGTTCTTTTATCCTGGAACAGGGAATTGAAAATGAAAACCGGGAATACCTGGTCAAGGGCTGGGAAATGATGAAAGGCAATATTGATAAGATTACCAATTTATCTCTGGATCTGCTTAATTATGCCAAAACCAGCCGCCTGAAACTAAAAAAAATCAATCCCATTCAGCCGGTTCTGGAATTGATGGATCTTCTAAAACCCAGGGCCATTGAGAAAAACATTATATTTACCCTGTCACCGCTGGATGAAGAATGTTTTGTTTTTGTGGACAAGGATGCAATCTATAATGCAATTTTCAACCTGGTCACAAATGCCTTTGATTCCTTTGAGAAAAATATGGAAAATGAAAATAAGATAGAAAAACCAGGGAACAGGGAAAAGGTCAAAAAAGTGAGTATCTCCATGGAAAGGGAAACTGACTGGATTGTCTTTCAGGTTACTGACAATGGAAATGGCATGGATGAAAATATCAGCCAGTCTTTGTTAAAGGAATTTATTACCACCAAGGGGGCCCATGGGACCGGGTTTGGATTGATGACCACAAAAAAAACCATTGATGAACACCAGGGCAAAATATTTTTTACAAGCACAAAGGGAAAGGGCTCTGTGTTTACAATAAAACTTCCATTGCATAAGCCCGATGGAAAGAAAGGGTGAGCATGGAAAAAATTTATCTTACTGAAGACGGTATCATCCTGAAAAAAGGTAAGCCAGTGACAGATAATGTCTTACCCCTTTTGTCCAACACCATCGAGCTGGACCCTGGATTTACCCTGGCCTCATTTTTTGCTATTATTGATAGATATAAGTCATTTAAAAAAATGTCTGAGCTGCTGGAAACTTTTTTGACCATGGCCAAGGCTGGCAAAGGACAATTTCCCAAAACCCATGAAATTGAAGGACTGGTTTTTTATAAAACCATTGCCATGAAAGGATTTCCTGGAAAACCGGGTATCCAGATATACAATTCTTTAAAAGGGATAAAAAACAAGCGTACAAAAGCATTAAAATTCTTCCAAATGGAAAGTTTGCTGGAACATGAACTGATTTTGGGAGATTTAAAACATATTGTCTTTGGGGACGGACAGGATATGTTTACCTATGAAACCTTTTATACTCTGTTTGAGTTTATAGAGGGAATTACCTGGGAAATGTCTTTTAATTTTAATCCGTTACAATGTTCCATAAGGGGGTAACTTATGTTTAAAAAAATACTTTTTGCCACAAATGCATCACCAGCCTGTGATGCTGCTGCAAAAATTGCTTTTGAGCTTGCGGAAAAATATGAATCAGAATTAATCCTTTTTCATGTGTTTGCAGAACCTTCCCATGGCAGCGGAGCCTTTGTAACCGATTATGTGACAGGGGAAAAAGAGTCTGTGGGGCCGGATTATGGTGACTGGGTAAAAGAAGAGATGAAAACCACCTATGAGCCTTTAATTCAAAAGCATGGGGAACCAACCTATGAGACTCTCATAGGGATTCCATCCACGGAGATCCTTCGGTATGCCCGGAAAAATGAGGTGGATTGTATTATCATGGGTGCCCATGCCAGGCAGGATGATCCGGGAGCCGCCAGGTTCAGGGGGATTGTGGGAACCACCATGCAAAAAGTGGCTCTATGGGCCAAATGCCCGGTATTGATTATTTCCAGACCCTGTGAGACTTGTTTCTGGTATTTTAATCAGATTGTTTTTGGCACTGATTTTTCAAAGGCATCCATGTCTGCCTTTCAATTTGCCTATAAAATGGCTGATCACATCGGGTGTAAGCTGCACCTGTTCCATGCCCTGAACATTGAAACCTCCCAGGCAGGTGTGTCACCAGGGCAAAAATCCATTGAAGAGATGATACAGAATGCCAAGGAAAAAATGGAAACCCTTTATGTCTCTAAAATGGAAAATTTTGATAATTACGAGATCTCTGTGTGGGAAGGGGTCCCCTATGTTGAATTATTGAAATTTGCCCGGGAAACCAGCGGTGATCTTATCGTTATGGCCCATCATGCCAGGGAAGTGGAAATCGAAGATGCAGTAATGGGCTCCACAGTAGAACAGGTGGTTTTACGGTCTGCCTGCCCTGTGGCCAGTGTTAACAAGCCAGATAGGTTGTAATCTTCCGTTGGTCAGGTGAAACAAGTGGAAAAGCCACATAAAGAGTCAAAAATTGTCCTGGTAATTGAAGATGAAATGGACATGCGGTTTTATCTCATGGCCCTGGTAAAATCATTGGGATTTGAACCTATCCTTACCCGTAACGGGTTCCAGGGCCTTGATGTTTTGGATACTGTCCGCCCAGATCTTATTATCCTGGATGTGATGATGCCGGAAAAGGGCGGGGCCCTGGTATATCAGGAGTTGAAAATAGATCCCCGGTACAGGGATATCCCTTTGATCGTTTTTTCAGGTGTTGATCCTGATTCATTTGTCCATTATGTGAAAATGTTGAACACAGGTCAGAAGGAAAAAGGTCAGAAGGAGAAAATACCCTTTCCTGAATATTATGTTGAAAAATCAGCAGATCCGGAATACTTAAAAAAAATTATAAAAAAATGTATTCATAAAAAACCTTAACAGGATGGATAACCAATGACAATAAAGGTGCTGCTTGTTGATGATGAGGAAGGTATCCGAAAGGTCCTTGGGATTTGTCTTGAAGATTCCGGATATGAAGTGCACACAGCCGGGGATGGCCGAATAGCTTCCAGGATGGTGAAAACCCTGCTGCCGGATATTGTTTTGACCGATATCCGTATGCCTGGAATGGGTGGTATTGACCTTCTCAAGTTTATCAAAAAGGAGCTTCCTGACATTGAAGTAATAATGATAACCGGTCACGGAGATCTTGGGCTGGCCATTGAAAGTCTTAAGATGAATGCCGTTGATTTTATAACAAAACCCATTAACAATGATATCCTTGAAATAGCACTTAAACGGGCCAGGGACAGGATTGACAACCGTAACAAACTCCGGCTTTATACAAGAAACCTTGAAGACCTGGTAAAGGAAAAGACCCAAAAGCTGGAAGCATCTGAAAAACGATATATCCAGCTCTTTAATGAATCGCCTTCTCTTATTACCCTTCAAAATAAGGATTTTCAGATTGTTGAATCCAATAACCGATTTAAAAAACAATTTGGAAAAGACCCCGACATGTGCTGCTACCAGGTATACAAAAAACGAGAAACTCCCTGTCCGGGATGTCCCGTTGTAGAAACCTTCAAAGATGGCAGATCCCATGTGGCGGAAATGGATGTAACACTGAAAGACGGCAGTGTTAGAAACTTTTTAGTCCAGACCTCTGCTGTTCTAGAACCCAATGGAGATATCAAGCATGTCATGGAAATGTCAACGGATGTGACCATGATCCACGAACTCCAGGACCACCTGGCTGCACTGGGACTTCATATTTCCTCCATTTCCCACGGTATCAAAGGTCTTCTTACCGGCCTTGACGGGGGTGATTATCTGATTTCCTCGGGCATTGAAAAAAAAGACACCGAACTTGTAGCTGACGGCTGGGAGATTGTAAAGGAAAAAATATCCATGGTCCGGAAAATGGTTTTGAATATTTTATACCATTCAAAGGATCGATCTTTGGATATCTCTTCTGAAGATGTTTTTGATTTTATCCAGGAACTGACCACCACTCTGGATCCAAGGATGAAAAAAGCAGGCATAGTTCTGACCCTGGATATCCCAAAACCAGGCATTGAAATACCCATGGATAAACCTTTGCTTTTACCAGCATTTCTGGCCATACTGGAAAATGCCATTGATGCCTGTATTGCAGTAAAGGAGACAAAAAAACATCTGGAAATTAAGATAAATGTCATCCTGGCCAGAGACCTGGTGGAATTTAAAATTCACGATAATGGGAAAGGCCTTGCCAGGGCCTACAGGGAAGAAGTATTCTCCCTTTTTTATTCTGACAAGGGAAACAAGGGTACAGGTCTTGGACTTTTTATTGCCAAAAAAGCCGTGAAACAGCATAAAGGGATAATTAAAGTTGAGTCAATCCCTGGAGAATATACGGAATTTACAATATCCATTCCCCTTTAGGACCGCTTATCTCATTTGAGGTCCTTAGCCGCAAGGAAATTTTTATGTTTATAAAGCAGTTTAAATATTCAAGGGACAACCTAGGATACCTTGTCTTTTCAGACACAACTGGCATTGCCATTGATGGAGGCAACCCTGGAGGAATCATTGATTTTGCCCGTAAAAATAATATTAAGATAAAATATGTGACCAACACTCATCTTCACCAGGATCACACCTTTGGTAACAAGGAGCTGCTGGAAAAAACCAGGGCCCTGTTTATGGATAGTTCCAGGGTTGTGCCGGGCCAGATTATTAAACTGGATGATGAAGATCTTGAGATTATTCTCAGCCCAGGCCATACACAGGACAGTGTATGTTTTAAGGCAGATGATTTCCTGGTGACAGGAGATACCCTGTTCAATGGTACGGTGGGAAATTGTTTTTCAGGGGATCTATCTGGATTTTTCAGGTCTTTAAAGGTTCTCATG
>NBML01000045.1 GCA_002085465.1 Desulfobacteraceae bacterium 4572_89
GCCTGAATTGGCCTCCCGCATGCATATTGAGGCCATTGGTCCGGTTGTGGATGAAGCCGTAAAAAAGGCAGGAATTGACTTGGATGACATTGACGGAATCGCTGCCACAAGAGGTCCTGGGCTTATAGGCGCCCTCCTTGTGGGATTTTCATTTGCCAAAGCCTTTGCCTGGGCCAGGAAAATCCCTCTGGCCGGGGTTAACCACCTTGAAGCACATATTTATTCCCTGCTTTTAATGGAGACTCCGCCAGAATATGACTTTATTGCCCTGGTGGTTTCCGGGGGACACACCAATATATATCACGTAACCTCCCCCCACACCTTTGAACTCATGGGTCAGACAAGGGACGATGCAGCTGGAGAAGCCTTTGACAAGGTATCAAAAATGCTGAATCTGGGATATCCGGGCGGACCTGTCATTGAAGCCCTGGCCAAAATACAAGATGTTGATACCATACTAACTCCAGATCCGATCAAATTTCCCAGGACCATGCTTGAAAAAGATAGCTTTGATTTCAGCTTCAGCGGGCTAAAGTCTTCTGTTGCCAGGTATGTGCAAAATCATAAAATCCAAAGCCAGGAGGAAAAAGCCCAGGTTGCCTGTTCTTTCCAGGCAGCTGTCATTGATGTCCTTACCTTTAAACTGATAAATGCCGCCAGGTTTAAAGGTTGTAAACGCATAGGTGTTTCAGGCGGTGTGTCAGCTAACCAGACCTTTGTGGACAAATTAACAAAAGAAGCTGCCAGAGAGGGAATTCAGGTATTTGCACCTTCTCCTGATCTTTGTGGAGACAATGCAGCAATGATTGCCGCCAGGGGCTTTACCATGATCCAGGAAGGCAATACCTGTAATCTGTCTCACGACGTGTTTTCCAGAACCAGAATTTAATAGTACAGGAATTTGCATTTAGCCATTAGGTTTTATAGCTAACAGCTTACGACTACACGCGATAGCGCGCTAAATTTATTCATTGATACTTTGTTTCAGGCAGACAAATACATTTTTTTAAATCTAAGAATTCTGTCCATGGAATCATTTCCCATGGCAAACAAACTCTTATTGCTGCCAAGAAGACGAACCATTTCCTTCCATGCAATGCCTATATTAGGCCCTTTATGACAAATCAGGGCAATATCGATTCCTGATTTCAAAATCTGATCTACACAGGTTTTTATATCATGTCCAATGGCCTTCATATCCAGATCATCTGTCAGGATCAGTCCCTCATATCCCAATCCCCTCCTTAGAAGTTCCTGGACAATAAAAGGTGAAAGACTTGCCTGCCAAGTGTCATCCAGTCCTGGATAAGAAATATGGGATAGCATAATTCCAGCCACATCAACATCTTTTGCAGCCTCAAAGGGCTTCATATCGGTTGCCTTCAGGGTGTCCAGATCTACATCCAGAATTGGCAGGAAAAAATGAGAATCCTTTATTGTCCTGCCTATTCCGGGAAAATGCTTGGCAACTGCCATGATTTTCTGGTCCTGCATGGTCTTGATCACAATTGAACCAAGGTCTGATACAATCTGTGCATCACCTGAAAAGGCCCTTTCTTTCATTATGCTGTCCACCCCTTTTGGAACCACATCCATTACAGGGGCCAGGTTCATATTAATTCCTGCTCCTGACAATTCCAGGGCTGTAATCCTTGCAAAATTTTCAGCATCAGACCTTGAGTTGATATAGGGGTTGCCGTTGAACCGGGTGAAGGGGTGCTTCAGTCTGTCTACCGTCCCTCCTTCCTGGTCAATGGAGATAAAAAGAGGGGGCAGACCACAGTCTGCTGCATGGGACTGGGCATCAGCACAGAGTCTGGCAATTTGATCAGGTGACTCTATATTGTATTTAAACAGAATAATTCCACCTGGTTTGATTTCCCGTATCATGGATTTCAATTCATGATTCAAGGTGATACCTTCAAATCCAAGCATTAAGCGCTGGCCAGCCATCTGTTCCAATGTGAAATTTCTGGTAAATTTTTCCATTAAAAAAAGTTTACCCCTTAACTTGCTTCAGGGCTTCTTCAAGTTTTTGTGTTACTTCCTGGGACAGGCTTCCGGCCTGTTCAAGAAAGGATGCCATATCAATCAAACCCGCGTCTTTTGCTTTTCCAGCCCAGGATAAATAATTATCTTTGTGGCTGTCATTATGGCCAATCCAGTGGGAAAGCAAGGTTGTAAGCTTTTGTTCCAGGGTCATTTCCTGGCCCTGTTCATGGGAATGTTCATGGCTATGTTCATGGGTGTGACTGTGACTATGGTCATGGTTATGGCTGTGTTCATGGTTTGTCATAAGAGACTCCTTTTAAGTGTTGTTTTAGACAAATAAATCCTGGTATTATAATAAATATTTTTTGATTTTACTACCAATTCCTTGGTTTTGCAAAATGAGTCTCTTGATACTTCTGTTCCACGCAATTTTGCAAGTATTTTTATAGATTTCAGTTAACAACTATTGTAAAGTACCAGAAGTATTGTTATTGAACACAAAAAAACTTTTTGGAGGCAATATATAATATGAAAAAAATCTTCATCAATCTGGGAATTCTGGCAATGGTGTTTTCTTCATTTCCCACCTTTTCCCATGCCCGGACCGGCTATGTTTCTGATATGCTCATTTTGACGGTCAGGCAGGGTCCAGGCAAATCTTTTCCTGTGTTGCAAACTTTAAAAAGCAATACTCCCCTGGCCATTCTGGAGGAGGAGAAAGCATACTATAAAATTAAACTATCTTCGGGTGAAACAGGCTGGGTGGACAAACAATTTATTATGTTTGAAACCCCAAAGGCCATGATAATTGAGAAATTAACCCAGGAAAAGAATGAGTTGGAAACAAGACTTGCCGCTATCTCTGCATCCTATGATCAACTCAATGCACAAATAAGTGCCCGGGGATCGGTGCAAAATAAAGAAACAACTGCCCTTGAAGCAGGGCATAAAGGGGCCATTGATAAAATTAAACTTCTTGAAGCCCGGTTAGCAGAAATCCAGAACAATTATACAACTCTTAAAAATCAATCCAGCAATGTCAGTAAAATCGTGGAAAAGAATAAAATTCTTGAAGAAAAAAACAAACAATTGTCCAGTAAGATTGCACAATTGGAAAATGAAACCAGCCGTTTTTTCAAGACAGGAATGATTAAATGGTTTCTTGCCGGAGTCGGCGTGCTTTTATTGGGATGGCTCATAGGTCAGAGTATTTCTTCAAATAAGAGGAGAAGCAGTTCACTGCTGGGGTAATAGCTCCACAATGTATTTCTTTAATCACAAATTATGGAAAGGAGATGAATTTGTCTGATCAAAACATTTATTCAAAAAAAATATGGCAGAATTCCTATGAATCAGGTGTAAAGGCCAATCTAAAATTCCAGGATATCGAATGGTGAAACTCCGGGAAAAAACAAAAATAAAAACCATTGTTTATACTTCCATAGGTGATTATCTACCTTTTATTAAACGACTTTTATTTCCTTTGGTAGCCAAAAAGAAAGGTCTTGCAGCGGATGTTTCCCCTGCAAAAGATCTGTATAAATTCAAGGATATTATTGCCAAACATGAGCCCGATTACACCCAGGCTGACGTTGATATTGATGATGTGGCCATGTATCAGTATACCGGAGGTACAACGGGAGTGTCCAAGGGGGTAATGCTCACCCATAAAAATATTTCCTATCAGATCCAGCAGATAGAGGCATGGTTCCCAAAATTTGAAAAAGGTGCCGAAGTTATGCTGGGAGCTCTTCCAATTTTTCATGTGTTTGGCATGTCAGTGTCCATGAACTTTGCCATCCGCATGGGCTGGGCCAATGTCCTTGTTCCCAAACCCCAGCCTGAACCCCTGCTTGAAGCCATCAGCAAATTTAAGGTTACCTTTGCACCTCTGGTTCCCACCATGTATATTGGAATGCTGGATCATCCGGCCATGGACCAGACAGATCTGACAAGTATCAAAGGTTGCTTTTCCGGCAGCGCTCCTCTGCCTTTGGATGTTATCAACAATTTTCAGAAAAAAACAGGTTCCATTATCGTGGAAGGATTCGGACTGACAGAATCAACACCAGTCACCCATATCAATCCCTTTAACGGAATCAGGAAACAGGGCAGTATAGGTATCCCCATTCCCAACACAGAATGTAAGATTGTAGATCTTGAGGACAATACTATAGAAATGCCCGTTGGCGAACCTGGCGAATTGCTCATGCGCGGTCCCCAGATCATGAAAGGATACCTGAACAAGGAAGAGGAGACAAAGAAAACCCTGACCGAGGACGGATTCCTGTGTACCGGGGACGTTGCAAAAATGGATGAAGACGGATACTTTTATATTGTTGACAGGATCAAAGATATGATTCTGTCCGGTGGATACAATGTTTATCCAAGGGATATTGATGAAGTTTTGTTCGAACATCCTAAAATCCTGGAAGCCTGTTGTATAGGCATTCCCCATGCCAAACGGGGAGAAGCTGTCAAGGCCTTTGTCATCCTCAAGGAAGATCAGGAAATGACCCAGCAGGAAGTAATAGACTATTGTGCCACAAAGCTTGCCAAGTACAAACTGCCCGTTGAAATTGAATTCAGGCAGGAACTTCCCAAATCCAATGTTGGTAAGATTTTAAGAAAAGATCTGCGGGCTGAGGAAGAGGCCAAATAAAATCCAGTCCAGATAGAATTAAGGGCCAGTTAAAATCCAGGAGAAATAAATGCCCAACCCCAGTTTACAACAAACTTTGTCATTCCAGAACAGGGATTTTATTATTCATAATATTCAATTGCTGAAAAAAAAAGGGATGCCAGGCATAAATAACCTTCCCTTTACAGCTCGAATACTCATTGAGAACCTTGCAAGAAATATGGATAAAGGATTTGTTCAATGGGAAAACGTTGTTAAAGCAGCTAAATTCTATGGAGCCAGGTCCCAGGATTCAACTCTAATTCCTTTTTATCCTTCTCGGGTCCTGATGCAGGATTTTACAGGAGTACCAGCTGTGGTGGATTTTGCCGCCATGCGGGATGCAGTACACGAGGCCGGCCTGGATCCCAGGAAAATTAATCCCCTGGTTCCTGTGGATCTTGTCATTGACCATTCCATTCAGGTGGACCATTTTAAGGAAAAAAATTCTTTTGTTCTTAATGCTAAAAAAGAATATGAAAGAAATGCAGAACGTTATAAATTGTTGAAATGGGCCCAGAAAAATTTTGATAACTTCAGGGTAGTGCCACCTGAATCCGGTATCTGCCATCAGATCAACCTTGAATACCTGGCAACTGTTGTGGCTATCCGTGAAACCCCAGAGGGGATTCTTGCTTTTCCCGATACTCTGGTGGGTACGGATTCCCATACCACCATGATAAATGCCCTGGGGGTTCTTGGCTGGGGCGTTGGCGGTATAGAGGCAGAAGCGGTGATGCTTGGACAGCCCTATTATATGAACCTGCCCGAAATCATTGGTGTTAACTTTATTGGCAAACCCAAAAAACAGATTACATCCACAGATATTGCCCTTTATGTGACCAGCATATTAAGGAAAGAAAATGTGGTTGAAAAAATTGTTGAGTATACAGGTCCGGGCCTTAAGAACCTCACCCTTACTGACAGGGCCACCATTTCCAACATGTCCCCGGAATATGGTGCAACATCAGGTTTTTTTCCGGTTGATACCCAGACCCTTGACTATCTTACCAAAACCAACAGATCTGATACAGCAGCACTGGTGGAAGCCTATTGCAAAACCTGCGGTTTATTCAACACCCATGACCGGGAACTTGTATTTTCTAAAATCATTGATGTGGACCTGTCTGTCATGGAAACCTCCATAGCTGGCCCCACAAGGCCCCAGGACAGGATTCCCCTGTCCAGAGTAAAAGAAAAAACCCTGGCAATATATGATCTTGGCATTCGTAAAGACATCCAGATAAATCAGGAAAACAAGGAAAACAAGAAGAATCGGGAGAACCAGGAACCGGCATTGACCAACGGCAGTATTGTCATTGCCGCAATCACTTCCTGCACAAACACCTCAAATCCCTATACCATGATTGGTGCCGGACTTGTGGCAAAGAAAGCTGTTGAAAAAGGTCTTTCCATACCCTGGTACGTCAAGACCTCCCTCTCTCCCGGCTCCAGGGTTGTCCTGGATTATTTGAATGGATCCGGGCTGATGGAATACTTTGAAACCCTTGGTTTTAACAACACTGGATTCGGCTGCATGACCTGTATTGGAAACAGCGGCCCTTTGGATCCTTATATTGAAGAGGCCATTAAATCCAAGGAACTGGATGCCATATCTGTATTGTCGGGAAATAGAAACTTTGAAGCAAGAATTCATCAGGAAGTTAAAGGCAACTTCCTCATGTCACCCATACTTGTGGTTATTTATGCCATTGCCGGCAGAATTGACATTGATCTTCTTAAAGAACCCCTTGGATTTTCTCCTGACAACAATCCAATTTTCATGAAAGACATCTGGCCTGATCCCCAGGAGGTGAATCAATTTGTGGAAGCCTATGTACAGAAGCGTTTCTTTAAAGATCAATATGCCAATATTTTTAAAGGCGACACCCTCTGGCAGGAACTTGATGTTACAGAAAGTACAACATTCAATTTTGATGAAGATTCAACTTATATCCGTAAACCTCCCTTTTTCAAAAATTTTTCCCCGGATATCAGGGAACTGGAAGATATTAAAAATGCAAAGGCTTTATTGGTCCTTGGAGACACTGTTACCACGGATCACATTTCCCCTGCCGGAGCGATTCCCGTGGGTTATCCAGCAGGCAGATACCTGATTGACAGCAATATAAAACCCTGGGAATTTAATTCCTACGGATCCAGGCGGGGAAACCATGAGGTAATGATGCGGGGCACATTTGCCAACATCAGGATCAAAAATGCCCTTGTAAAAGAAACAGGCGGCCTTACCATGAAATTTCCTGAGAAGGAACAGGGATATGTGTTTGATGCTGCTGAGAAATATCAGGCCCAGAAAATGGACCTCCTGGTTTTTGGAGGCAAAGAATATGGCACAGGATCTTCCAGGGACTGGGCAGCCAAAGGCACCTGCCTTTTGGGAGTAAAAGCCGTAATTGCCGAATCCTTTGAAAGAATCCATCGGTCTAACCTGGTGGGCATGGGGGTTTTGCCTCTGGTTTTCAAAAAAGACGATTCCTTTGAAAGTCTAAACCTTGAGGGAGATGAAACCTTTGAAATTTCAGGGATAAAGGATATTCAGCCCAACAGCCTTTTAAATGTCAAGGCTAGTAAGGGTAATCAAGAACATATTTTTCAAGTTATTGTAAAGCTCAACACAAATATAGAGATGGATTACATTAAAAATAAAGGTATTTTACAATATGTTCTCAGAAATATGATAAAAGGATGAGTCCATTATTTTTTTAACATTTTTATTACTTTATGATAAGATAGAGATTGTTATATTTTATATGTTTTTAACATTATTTTAATATTAAAGGAATTTTTTCAATCATGGAAATTAATCAATATGACTTTGAGTACGGCGAGTATGGAGACACCATTGGGATTTCAATAAATTTAAGGGGTTTTGATATTCTACGCTTTAACAATATCAATAAAGGTACATCCTTTACAATTGATGAAAGAATCAAACTCAAACTAAGCGGATATCTGCCTCCTCGGGTTAAAACCCTTGATGACCAGGTACAATCAAGCCTGGCTACCATTGATGCAAAAGAAAGTGATATTGAGAAATTTATCTTTATCAGAAGCCTTTATGACAGAAATGTGGTGCTTGCCCATGCAGTTATAGCCAGCGATGTTACTAAATTTCTCCCAATTATCTATACCCCTACTGTGGGCCTTGCCTGCCAGAAATACTCATCCATGTTCAGAAAAGCCAATGGAATACATTTTTTTCCCGACAACATTGACTATGCTGAATATATTTTAAGAAATTACACGGACAAGGATATCCGTGTGGCAGTTGTGACCGATAACCAGGGTATTCTTGGAATCGGCGACCAGGGTGCCGGTGGAATTCCCATCTGCCTTGGCAAGCTCATGCTCTATACCCAGGGAGCAGGTATTGCCCCCTGGCACTGCCTGCCCATTTCCCTGGATGTGGGAACAGACAATGAAGAACTGCTTAATGATCCAGGATATCTTGGCTGGCGGCATAAAAGGTTGACAGGTGATGAATACTTTGAATTTGTTGAAAAATTTGTCAAAGCCTTTAAAAAAATATTCCCCAAAGCCCTTTGCCAGTGGGAAGATTTTTCTAAACAAATTGCCTTTACTCTCCGGGATAAATATCTTGATGAGGTTATCTCATTTAATGATGATATCCAGGGAACAGGATCTGTTGCCCTGGCAGGTGTTATTGCCGCCATGAAGATTAAAAAAGAAAAAATGACAGAACAGGTCTATCTGGTTCATGGTGCCGGAGCAGGTGGAATAGGTATTGCAGAGCAGATCCAGACCGAACTTATGGAACAGGGAATGGGCAAAGACGAGGCCATTTCAAAAATTTTTACCCTGGATTCCAGGGGAGTTGTAACCTCTGACCGGGACCTGGAACCCTATAAAGAAAAATTTGCTAAAGATACCAAGACCATGCCATGGCTTAAAACACCGGAAGACAATACACTGTTAAATGTTGTTATAAATGAAAAAGTCACAGTTCTCATAGGCACATCAGGCCAGCCTGGCTGCTTTACAAAAGAAGTCGTGGATGCTGTGGCTGCAAACACAGGCCAGCCGGTTATCCTTCCCCTGAGCAACCCCACCACCAAGGCGGAAGCCATTCCCAGTGATATTTATGAATGGACCAATTGTAAAGCCCTTGTGGCAACCGGATCTCCCTTTGATCCTGTTGTCCACAATGACAAAGCCTATAGAATCGGCCAGATGAACAATGCTTTTATATTTCCCGGGGTTGGCCTGGGAATTATAGCCTCGGGTGCCACAAAGGTATTGCCGGTATTCTTTTCCGCAGCAGCCCATGCCCTGGCAGAATCTGTCAGTGAAGAAGACCTTGAAAATGGCATTCTTTTTCCACCCCTGGATCAATTAAACCTGATTTCCCTGGAAGTGGCCAGACGGGTTGGAGCTGAAGCCATTAAAGCCAAAGTTACCCAGGATGATTGTGCCTTTTCCAGATTCAAACACAACAATGATGTGGAAAGACTTAATACCCTGGTTGAAAAAATGCGATGGAGCCCTGAGTATTTTTAAGGAACTCCAACCAATTTAATTTTTAATAAGGTCAATTGTTAGTAAGGACCAGGCCATTTTATAACTATAAAATGGCCTGGTCTGTTTTTATTGCTCTGGTCCTTGTCTTTCCAGTTTTGACTTGTCCTTGATTTAAACTCAGTTTCACTATATAGACAAAACCACGCATGGTTCTATGGTCACCTTTATAGGTTCTTGATGTATTTGCAGTTGTTGTGGTAAAATGCAAAAAAACATGGATACAGAATCTTATGAACAAAAAAAATAAAAAATTTGACTCCCTTGAAAAAGATATTACAAAAACAATTTTAAATTGTATATCAGACGGTGTTTTTACCATAGATTATAATTGGAAAATTACTTCCTTTAACCGGGCTGCAGAAGAGATTACAGGTATTTCCCGTAAACAGGCCATTGGCAGGCATTGCTGGGAAGTTTTCAGATCCAACATGTGCGAAGAAAACTGTGCTTTGAAAAAAACCATGGACCAGGGGAAACCCTTTATAAGCACATCCGCCTATATCATTAACAGCGACAAAAAAAAGATCCCCATCACCGCCTCAACTTCCCTTTTAATTGATGAAAAAGGAGATATAATCGGAGGGGTTGAATCCTTTCGAGACCATTCTCTGGTGGAAGAATTAAGAAAAGAGCTTGCCAGCAATTTTAAAGTTGAAGACATTGTCAGTAACTCCAGTATAATGAAAAATATTTTCAAAATCCTTCCCCAGATCTCTGAAAGTGATTCCTCCGTACTTATCGAAGGAGAAACCGGCACGGGAAAAGAGTTAATGGCATTGGCCATACACAATACAAGTCCCAGGAAGGACAAACCTTTTATTGCAATCAACTGCGGTTCTCTGCCCGATACTCTGCTGGAATCGGAATTGTTTGGTTATAAAAAAGGAGCATTCACCAATGCGGTGAAAGATAAACCGGGACAATTTGGTCTTGCCGATGGGGGAACGATTTTTCTTGATGAGATCGGAGATACCAGCCCTGCATTCCAGGTCAGTCTGCTGAGGGTTCTCCAGGAATATGAATACACTCCTTTGGGAGGGATAACCAAAGAAAAGACCAATGTCAGGATCATTGCAGCTACAAACAGGGATCTTTCCGGTCTTGTAAAAAAAAATAAATTCAGACAAGACCTTTATTACAGAATCAATGTGATTCGTATAATTTTACCACCCCTTCGTCAGAGAATGGAAGACATTCCTTTGCTGGTTGAAAAATTTATTGCAAAAATGAATTTGCGCCAGGGAAAATTTATCCAGGGGATTGATAAAAAAGTTCTTAATGCCTTTATGGGCCATGAATTCCCAGGTAACATCCGGGAGTTGGAAAATATTATTGAACATGCCTTTGTACTCTGCTCGGAAGGATATATAAAACCCCGCCATCTGCCAGGTTTTATTTCCCTTACGTATGATAAAGGTGTTGAAGAAAATCAGGACCCGGTAAAATCGGCCCAGATAAAATTAATTTCTGATGCTCTGGCACGTAATAATTATAATAGAAATGCTACTGCCAGGGACCTTGGAATTCATAAAAGCACTCTTTTCCGCAGGATCAAAAAACTTGGAATAAAATTATAATAGATGCAGGTTGCAACCCATCAACCATAATCAGTCTTAGTTATGCGACTTTCCAGCTGATACTGCTTTCTTTTTTTTGAAAACTTTTTCATAACATCCTGTTTTATAAGATTTTTTAAAAAAAATAATGTTTTTTTAAATCAGGCACAAGCCTTGCAGATTAAATATAGTTATTAAATTTTAGCAAAAAAAAGAATTAGGGGGAGAGTACTAGTGAAGATAGCCATTACCATCTGGGGAAACAGGATTTCACCGGTTTTTGATGCGGCCCACACCCTTTTGGTTACCAGAATTAAAAACAAAACAATTTCTAAAAAAAATTATATCTCTTTTGACCCCCAGTCTCACCAGGACCTGATTAAAATTCTCAATAAAAATGAGATTACAACATTGATTTGCGGTGCCATTTCTACAAAACCAGCAGACTTTATAGTTAAAAACAATATCAAGCTTATCTCCTTTGTTACAGGAAATGCCCTGGATTTTATTGACAGTTTTGCAAGCAGTCAGACCATTGACCAGGGGCATGTGATGCCAGGTTGCAACATAGGTTCATGCCATTGCAAAAAATTCAAACATTTGTAAAATTTCATATCTAAAATTTACCCTGCCAAATAAACCATATCAATATTTCAGGCTAGTACAAAATATTAAATTTTAGCTGGAAATATAAATCTATAATTTTATATGCCCATATGATATTATTCTCGATGATCGTTCTGTCTGTATCCATTTGAGAAGCAGGCCCACCAATTATAATTATGACCCAAAACTGGCAAACTTACACATTTGAAGGTATCTATGGCGGAAAAACCCAGCTATGAAGAATTGGAAGAGCAGATCAAAATTCTTGAAAAACAATCAGATCTTAGACTTTCAATGGAGAACAAAGAGCGGATAGCGAGAAAAAATCATAAACGATTTTTAAAATTTCTTCCCTACCCGGTCCTGGTAAGGGATGCAATGGGCCTGGTTACCTATCTCAACCCTGCATTTACAAGCACCTTTGGCTGGACACTTGAAGAGATGAAAGGGAAAAAAGGCAGACAATGTATTCCAGATTCACTGAAGAATGAACTTTCCCGGAAAATTAATGGTTTACCTCCCCAAAAAAATGTCTTGAGACTAGATTCCAAACGATTGACAAAGGATGGAAAAACCCTGGATGTCATCATGCGGGTAGGTATTGAAAGAGATAAAAATAATAATGCTGCCGGAATGATAATTGTTCTCAGGGATGTAACCATGGAAAAGCGGATCAACAGGAACCGCAGTGCCATGAACCGCATCAGCCAGGCTTTGCCTAAATACCCTGAGCTGCACAAACTTCTGCACTACGTAAACATGGAAATCAAGGAGTTGCTGGATGCCGAGGGTGCCAATGTTATGCTGCTTGATGAAAATCAAAAAGAATTTTATTTTTTAAGTGTAGTCCATGATGATCCCAGCACCGAGGAACGTATTAAAAAAATCCGTTTCCCTGTGGATGAACTTCTGGCTGGTGAAGTGATTAAAACCGGTAATCCAATTATGATGGCTTCACTGCCTGATAATCAGACCCTTCACCAGAACAGGGATGCAAAAATAGGATACAAGGTCAGGAACGTTCTGGTGGTCCCATTACGAACCAAAGACCGCATCCTGGGAGTGATAACAGCGGATAATAAGAGACAGGATGAATTTGATAAAACCGACCTTGAAATACTGAATACCATAGCCGCAACCATAGCACTTTCCATTGAGAATGCAGGTGTTTCAGAGAAATTGAGAAAAGCCAATGAAGAGCTCAAAGGTCTCAATGTTGCCAAAGACAAAATGATAAGTCACCTTTCCCATGAATTAAAAACACCAGTTGCCATACTGCTTAGCTCCTTTAAAATCCTGTCCAGGAAGCTTGCCTTTCTACCTGAGAAAAACTGGAAAAAAACCCTGGAAAGGATTAAACGGAACCTTGACCGGATCATTGGCATAGAAGACGAAGTTTATGATATTGTTGAAAAAAAATCTTTTGTACACAAAAATATTTTTTCCCTTATCTTTGACCAGTGTGAAGACACCATTGAAGCATTGATTGCAGAGGAAATAGGAGAAAAAGAGGTGATATCCAGGGTAAGGGAAAAACTGGATGATATATTCTCTTCAAGGGACCTTGTCATAAAAAAGATATACTTGAACCAGTTTGTCCAGGACAGGTTTGATAAGCTTTGTCCTTTTTTTGCCCACAGGGACGTGAAAACAAGTCTCCGGTTAAGATCATCCACTCCCATTGAAATGCCCCTGGATCCCCTGGAAAAAATCGTTGACGGACTGATCCGTAATGCAATTGAAAATACACCTGATGGGAGAAAAATCGAAATAGTGGTCCATGACAGGGGAAAAGGCGTGGAGTTCATTGTTCAGGATCAGGGTGTCGGCCTGACCCAGGAAGCTCAAAAAAGAATTTTTGAAGGTTTTTTCACTCCCCAGGCCACCATGGATTACTCTTCCAAAAGGCCCTTTGACTTCGGTGCAGGAGGCAAGGGAGCAGATCTTTTACGCATGAGAATATTTTCCGAACGATACAATTTTAAAATCAAAATGATATCCAGACGATGCGAGCATCTTCCCAAAGATTCAGATATCTGTCCCGGCAGCATTGAAAAATGCAGCCAAAAGAAAGAGCTCCCCTGTAACGGTAGCACCATGGTCTCCATTTTTTTTCAGTTTCCAGGGCTTTGACCGGCTGGTAAACCAAACAACTGCAAAGGGGTCTTTCCATGCCTGAATATACACCGCTTGAAAATATGATCATGATCCGACAACAGATTCACACAAGGGATATCTGTCTTTCTACTTATCCCCACACAGACTCACAGGTCCTGGTCCATGGTAAATTAAAGGATAAACGATATATTCCCATATTTGATATTACAGGAAAGTTGAAAAATCCTGGAACGATTCATAACATGTCTGTAACCTTTTTAATCAATTCCAATCCCCTGACAATTATCAAGGCTGAGGCTCACATGGTCACCGTGCCCATGCCAGAATGCCGGGAAACCCTGGACAGGGTTGCTCTGCTGGAAGGCGTTAAAATTGAATCTGGATTTTCAAGCCAGATTCAAAAGATAATGGGGGGCAACAGGGGATGCACCCATCTTTGCGGTCTTGTCAAGGCCATGGGCCAGGAGATTGTTCATGGGTGGCTCACCCAGAAAAGATCTGAAGAAACCCCAATACCTGCATCCCTGGATGAGGTTAAAGAAAAGCAGTTCCTCATTGATTCATGCCGAATGTGGAAAAAAGGCGGACCTAAAATGCAGGAATTAGCAATGGCAATGGGAAAAGGCAATGAAAAAAAGCAATGAAAAAAAATGGGTGAAATGCAATCCTTTAAACTTTTCATGTTCCCATCATTTTCTGGAATAATCCCAGAGGTAAATGGCGAAATCAATGGTATCAACCTTTGAAAAACCTGCCATAGGAAATTACTTTTCCCTTGGGGATTTTTTTTATTACCTGCAAAATTTTCTGGGTAAATGGAGTTGTCATTAACTGGAAAATGACATGATTTTTGTTTTTTATCAATTCCAATTATCGTTGGGTGCGGAGATAGGCTTGGAAACTATTGTTCCAATAATACGTTGGATTTAGGCTTCAAAGGCCTGTAACAAATGCGATTTTTCGTTATTTTCCCCTGCTGGTGCCAGTTCCCTGGCTCTGAATTTAAACATTTCCCAGGCAACCATCGGTAGAAAACTTCATGAGTTGGAATTTCACAGTTTACTGGGTAAAATATCAGGGAACAAAATTCTTGGTCAAATGGTAAATTTAATTATGACCCAGAGTCAAGCCTATCTGGAATTTTCCTATATCAGAAAAAAATATTCAACAGCAGTTACTGATCATGAGGATATTCTCAAGTTTTTTTTTCAAGGTGACCCTGATGCTGCTGGTAAATCAATGGTTAAACATATTGACAGGATTATCAGTGATGTAAAAAAATATTTTTCCAAAGATCATGACAGACCATTTAAACAATAAAATCAAATCATAAAAAAATCTGGAGGTAAACATGGAGCTTAAAACAATTACCATTGAAAATCCAAATGAGCTGAATTTCATCCTTGGACATTCCCATTTTATCAAAACTGTTGAAGATATCTATGAGGCAGTCGTCTGCACCGTGCCCGATGCAAAGTTTGGTGTGGCCTTTTGCGAGGCATCCATGGAGTGCCTTGTCAGGTACAGCGGAACAGATGAAGAAATGATCGAACTTGCTAAAAAGAATGCATTTGAGCTTTCAGTCATAATTGCCCAGACCGAACAGGGACGGGGAATCCTTGGGATAATTGACGGATTTTCATCCAAGGGCATTGAAACCACAGAAGATATTGAAAAACGAAAAGGTTTTTTACGGATGATAGGGTATAAACAATAAACAATTTCCTGGTTTTTATAGATGCAAAGCTTTTACTATTTCACAAACATATTTTCCAATGGCCAGGGATGATGTCAAACCAGGGGAATCAATTCCCATAAGATTTATAAAATTCCAATGAATTGGATCATTCTCAATAATAAAATCCGGATGTCCTTTTGACATTGCCAGAATTCCAGTCTGATAAAATTCAAGATGATCCTCTAAAATATTTGGGAAGAATGATTTAACGCTTTCAACATAATAATTCTTATCATAGGTGTGCTCATACTCATTTTTTCCGCA
>NBML01000046.1 GCA_002085465.1 Desulfobacteraceae bacterium 4572_89
CTCAGCCTCAGGCTTTTCTATTCAGATGGATACCAGAAGACAGCCAGGACAAAACTCAGCCAGCCCACTGCCAATGAAATAATCATGTTCAAGAAAATCATCCCCCTTTTGTTCAAGGCATGGACTAGGCGAATCCGCATCCGCCACCTGGGACTGACCTGTAAAAACCCGGGCAGACCCCAGATCCAGACTATGATGTTTGAGGAAACCAGTAAAATGGACAAACAGGAAAAAATCCTTGGAGCCATGGACTATATCCGCACAAAATTTGGTAAAGGTGCTGTTAAATTAGCCCTTACCCTTGATTTTCCTAATGCCCCTAACTCTCCTGATGCCCCTAACTCTCCTGATGCACTATGATTCCCCTGACCTGCAGATCACATTACTCCCTAATGTGGGGAACCTCGCCCGTAAAACAGCTCTGCCTCCAGGCAAAACATCTGGGGTATAAAAAACTGGCATTAACAGACACGGACAATCTCTACGGGCTATGGCCCTTTATTCAAGCATGCCAGGACCTGAACATCACGCCTATTATCGGAGCAGAGGTCACCGATCCCAGTATATCCCACCTGGAGCAAACCCTTCCCAGGTTCAGCAAAGGCTTATTAATATTGACCCAAAGTCCGGATCTTCTGGCATCCTGGCATGAACAGGGGCTGGATCTTGCCGCTGCCCTTCCCAGGCACCCTTTGTCCCAGACCCACCCCCTGTGCAGGACAGCCATGGAACGTAACATCCCCACGACAGCAACTCCTGGCAGCTTCTTTCTACACCCAGAGGACATAAAAATCCATGCCATGGTCAGGGCCATTGATAAAAATACCTGCCTCAGTCGGCTTGGTCCATTGGACATGGCCCCTGGCAATTCATTTCTGGCATCCCCTGAACTTTACCAGCAAAGGTTTCACACCCTTCCCAGGGCTGTTGAAAATACCTTGATGCTGGCTGAAAAACTAAATTTTACAGGTCCGAATTTTGGCATTGTCATGCCGCCCTACCAAGGGAAAACCAATGACCAGGCCTGCAGCATGTTAAGGGAAAAAACCTTTCGAGGAGCCCTGAACCGCTATGGCCCAGGCCTGACAGGAAAAGTGATTTCCAGGATTGATCATGAACTGTCCATTATTTCCCAGAAAAACTTCTGCCAATACTTTCTGGTGGTCCAGGATATTGTACAAAAGGCATCCAGGATCTGCGGCCGGGGATCAGGTGCAGCATCCATTGTTGCCTATTGCCTGGGCATCACCAATGTATGCCCCATAAAATACAATCTCTATTTTGAACGATTTTTAAACCCGGGCCGGGAAGATCCGCCGGATATTGATATTGATTTTGCCTGGGATGAACGGGATGACATTTTAAACCATGTGCTTTCAAAATTTAAAAATCACAGCGCCATGGTTTCAAGCCATGTGCTGTTTCAGCCCAGAATGGCGGTGCGGGAGGTGGCAAAGGTCTTTGGTCTGGCCCATGGGGAGATACAAAAAATATCCAGTCGTCTGCCCTGGTTCTGGAAACTCAATGAAACAGCCCAGGACCTTTTGGACCGGATCCGGGAAAAGCCGGAGTTCCGGTTTCTGGATTTTCCCCAGCCCTGGCCTGAAATCATGGCCCATGCCCAGGCCATCATCGGCACTCCCAGATATTTGTCGGTTCATCCAGGAGGCATTGTCATCACCCCAAACCCCATTGACACCTATGTGCCTGTGGAAACTGCGCCCAAGGGCATTCCCCTGATCCAGTGGGAAAAGGATTCAGCAGAAACAGCAGGCCTTGTCAAAATAGATCTTCTGGGCAACAGGAGCCTGGGCGTGGTTCGTGACTGCATTAAAAGCATAGGTTCATCCAGGAGTGAATTCAGAAATTTTATAGCCCAGGACCCGGAGGATGATTTTGAAACCCAGGAGAATGTGGCCCAGGGAAACACCATGGGCTGCTTTTACATTGAAAGCCCTGCCATGCGCCTGCTCCAGAAAAAATCAAAAATTGGAGATTTCAATCATGTTGTTATTCACTCCAGCATTATCCGGCCGGCAGCCAATGAATTTATCCAGGAGTATATTAAACGCCTCCACACAGGCGAGTGGGAACCCCTTCACCCGCTCATGGAAGATGTACTGGATGAGACCTTCGGCATCATGGTCTTTCAGGAAGATGTGTCCCGGGTGGCTGTTAAGCTTGCCGGATTCACCCATGCCCAGGCAGACGGGCTCAGAAAAATCATGTCCAAAAAAAATAAGGCTCAGAAGCTCAGGGATTATCATACCCAGTTTGCAGCAGGCGCCTCAGCCAAAGGACTAACCAAACCAGATATCCAGCGAATCTGGGACATGATCATAAGCTTTTCAGGATATTCATTCTGCAAGCCCCACTCAGCCTCCTATGCCAGGGTTTCCTTCCAGGCAGCCTATTTAAAAACCCATTATCCAGCGGAATTCATGGCAGCCGTGATCAGCAACCAGGGAGGATTTTACTCCACCTTTGCCTATGTATCCGAAGCCCGGCGCATGGGAGTAAAGATTTTGGGGCCTGATATCCATAAAAGCAATATTAAATGGAAAGGCTCAGACCACAGGATCAGGGTTGGATTTTTATCCATAAAAAACCTGTCCACAACCACCATGGACAACATTATAAAGGAGCGGAAAAAATCAAAATTCACAAGCCTTGAAGATTTTCTCAATCGGGTCAAACCCCGGGAGGATGATTTCCAATCCCTTGTTCACAGCGGATGTCTGGACATATTCAAGGGCAGCAAAAGCCGAAGCACACTTTTATGGGCCTTTTCATCCTGGCACCAGGAAAAAAATAGACAAAAAACATCTTCCCTCTTTGACCAGGCCCAGGAAGCAGTTTCCATTCCAGAACTTCCTCCAGACCCTCCCATGGATATTCTGCGCCAAGAATTTTCCGTGCTGAGGTTTCTCTGCCAATGCCACCCCATCCTCTTGTATGCCCGGGCCATTGAACAGGAAAAAACCATCAAGGCCAAGGACCTGCCCCGGCATATTGGCAAGGGCGTGAGATTTGCCGGGTGGCTGATCACAGGAAAGGTGGTCAAGACAAAACATGGTGATCCCATGAAATTTCTCACCTTTGAAGATGAGACCGGTATCATTGAAACTGTGTTTTTCCCTAAACCCTATGCCAGGTTCTGCCACATGCTGGATTATGGAAGGCCCTATTTTCTTTTTGGCAGAGTTGAGTCTGACTGGGGTGCTGTCACCCTGACCGTTGAAACCAGTCAACTGATTTCCCGATGACCTTTACAATCAGCCCTGAACCTTGATTGGGCCTTTTTTAAAATCACTGGGCCGCCCGGCAATGGATGTACCAGTATTGCAGCCTATATGGGCTGCAATTACATGGCACTTGGCTTTGAGCAAAAAATAAATATTTTTATCCACATGGGAAAGTGTCTCAAAATTTCCCTGTCCCTTGGAAATAACCAGATCAGCTTCATCAAAAACTTTTAAAAAATCCTTTGAACAATCTTTTAAAATTGTTCCAGGCGCATCAGACCCGTTATGAATAACTTTAACCTTTTGTGTCATGCCTGTCTGGACGGCATCTTCCATGGTTGCATCGTTGAGAATAGGCATCCCCCTGACCGAATAAATCACCTTGTCCATTGGCAGGATTTCGATCAATAATCGATCAAAAACAATTTCCCCGGTATTATCACCCAAAAACAAAATTTTTTTTGCCAAGGAGATTGCATCAAACAAATTATCTGTGTTTCCCATCAAAGGACCTGTAAATGATGACTGGATGGTCTGTTTAATCATTGCTTGATCAACAACAAGGCTGGCCCCGAAATCAATAATATTCCCGGCAATGGCTAGTCGGACGGCTGTTTCAAATTGATTGGGAGAATTTAATATTTTTTCCTTCATGGCAGGATACAGGTCAAGCGCATATTGATTATACTTTGTTTTTAATTCTTTATAGGGGTCATGGCACCCAGATATTTTCTGGATCTCCCGATGAATATATTGTGCCATTTCCGGCGGAGACTGTTGAAAATCCATCTCACTGATTGCTTTTAAAACCTGCCGAAAAATTTTTTCCTGTTCCTTTTTCTCCGGAATTACCATACAGGCGGCATCAATAGTCTGTTTCATAAAACAAGGCAGACAAGCGAAATGGGTTTCCATATATGTAATCCTTCTATTATTCTAAAATAATTTTTACTCGTGCCAATACTGGATTAAAAACAAATACCTGTCAAGGCTGGCAGCAATTCTCTCTATTAACAAATAAGCGGTTTGATCCACTTCCTTTTAATTGTGTACATTTTATATACATTATTATATTATCCATGTAAATCCTTAAAAGGAATTTGCGATATGCATGGTTATGTTCAAAGAAAAAAAGAACAAAAATTGCACAATGCACTTTCTCGTTCTCCGGCGGTAGTCATCCTTGGCCCCAGACAATCCGGCAAATCAACAACTGCCAGAATGCTTCTCAAAGAGACCCCATCAGTTTATCTTGATTTACAGGACCGAGTTGACCGGAACAAACTTTTAGAACCGGAACTTTTTTTTGACCATTATAGAGATAAGCTCATTTGCCTGGATAAAATTCAACTGCTTCCAGAATTTTTTTCTGTTCTCCGCTCAGAAATAGATAAAGATAGAAGACCTGGCAGGTTTTTAATTTTGGGGTCTGCTTCCCGGGACTTAATCAAGCAATCAACTGAATCTCTTGCGGGACGCATCGCCTATATTGATCTAACTCCCTTTATTGTTAAAGAAGTCGCCAGCATCTCAATATGGTCGAATACTTGGCTTAGGGGTGGTTTCCCTGAAAGTGTTCTGGCCGGAAATGGTATGGACAGTTTTAACTGGCGTCTTGATTTTATTCGAACATTTATGGAACGTGATATTCCAAATTTAGGATTCAATATCCCGGTCCCGGTAATGGAGCGATTATGGCTGCTTTTGGCCCATTACAACGGTCAAACTGCAAACTATCATAAACTGGCAGCAGCTGTTGATATTTCGATTCCGACTTTAAAGAAATACCTGGCAATTCTGGAACAGACCTATATGGTTCGTTTATTGCCACCTGCGGAAACAAACTTAAAAAAGAGATTGATTAAATCTCCAAAAATATATGTAAGGGATAGTGGAATCCTTCATGCTTTACTTGATATTGAACAATATGATTCTCTTCTGTCCAACCCCATAGCCGGGGCATCCTGGGAGGGCTTTGTCATTGAAAACATTATTACGGAATATGATCGCTGGAAACCTTCTTTCATAAGAACCTCCAATGGTGCTGAAATAGATCTCATGTTGGAGAGGGCAGGACAACAGCATCTTTTTGAATGCAAACTTTCAAAAGCCCCAAAACCTTCACGGGGATTTTATGAGCTGATTGATGCAATAAATCCGAAATCAGCATGGGTTGTTGCTCCTGTTGATGAACCCTATGAAATTAAAAAAGGTATTTATGTCTGTCCCCCGGCTGGCCTGAAAATCTAATATCATTATCCCCCCAAAAACGAATTAGTTCATCTTCCTGAATTAACATATGTTGAAGATTCTGTTTACGGTAATTCAGGTTCTCAGATTCCAGTATTTGATGAATGGTATTGATATTTTTTAAATTTGGCTTGAGGGATTATGGTGGACTATGCCTAAAATCAGCTATATTTCAATTTTTTCGGTCTATTTTTCAATCAATAATTATACCTCAACCATTTGGAAAAGGATTATTCGAAATAAGAGCAAAAGGCAAAGAGGGCATTGGAAGATCTTAAGAAAAAAGCAATGGCAGATCCCGAATTCAGAAAGGAATATGGAGCCCTTGCACCGGTCTGAGAACTTAGAAAAAAACTGACTAAATTGCGTTTAAGGGAAGGGGAAACTCAAGCGCAAGTTGCTAAGCTTACTCAAAAAAGCAATATTTTCCGGCTTGAAAGTGGTGGGAAAGTTTTATTTCCAACCCTACCCATGATATCAAAATATGCCAATGCACTGGGGTATAAGGTCAAATTGGAGTTTGAACCCATTTCTCAATCCTAAAAACCCACCTCCACCAGAATAGAAAAAATTATACTTTTTTCTTTTTCTGACCCTTTCCATTTAACCCCGAGCTCTCAAATGGAGGATGCATAAGCGCCCCTACTATCCAGCAAACCAGGGCCTCTTTTGGTGAGCCGTTATTGGTGATGCGCTGTCAAGCCAGCCGGGCCAATGCCTTTTGAAATCGTTTTAATCATAAATATAATTTGCTTTGATATTAAATTCATGCAATTAAGCAAACTATGGTTAATGTTAAAGAAAATACGGTTTTGAAAAATCTGGGACAGCGTCTGAAAAATGCCAGGTTGGAACTAAATGATCCGCAAAAAGAATTTGCATTCAGGATCGGGGTATCGATTCCAACTTTATACAAGATGGAGCAGGGAAATCCTTCCATCTCCATTGGCACCTGGGCTAAAGCTTTGTCCATGATTGCCAGGCTGGATAATTTTGACAAATTGATTACCCCAAAAGAATCTTTGTTCGAAAGATATGAGACCCAGGAAAAAACGAAATCTCGGCAACGTGTGCGAAGGAAGAAAACTGAATGATTTGATTAGCACTTGTCAAAGTTACGCTTCCAAACAATACAACATTGCTTTGTGATGAAATCGTAACGACCTCTCCTGATCCCAGGGGAATGATTCAAGGAGCTTTCCGATATAGCCCGGAGTATCTTAAACACCCGATTCCTTTTTTTGCAAGATATTATAGTTCAAAAACAAAAGGGAGAATTGATCCCACAATCAAAATTGCCATTATGATATTAAAAAGTTGTACTAAACGCTCATTTTGGATGAATCGTTTTAATATCACGCCACCCAATGACCATGAATTGGTTGAAAGAATAGCACAAAAAAAATAAACACATGAAATAATCATCACCTGAATAAAAGCGATTTGATGATTGGTGATAAAAGCTGCAGTTGATGAGATTGCCACCACCCATGCCTTGGGATTAATCCACTGGAATAACGCAGCCTGGAAAAAGGTAAATGGTTTATCATTTTTATTTTCCATGTTGAGTGAGCCTTTGGTGTTGGCAATATGCCATGCCATCCAGAGCAGATAAATAATTCCAACCACTTTTAAAGTATTATAAACAAAGGGAAAAATTTCAAATAATTTTCCTACACCCAGCCCAACACATATCACCATTACAGGAAATCCAAAAGTAATCCCCATAGAATGGGGAATAGTGCGTTTATATCCAAAAGTAAGCCCTGAGGATAAAAGCATGATATTATTTGGTCCGGGAGTCATGGTCGAAGCCAATGCAAAAGATGTAATGGATATGATCATTGTTACTGTATAAAATTGATTCAATATAATAGTCTTTCTTTAGTGTTTGAATTGATCATTCATTGGATTGTTTTTATTTTCTACCATTGTTTATCTCCCTTATTATTCAAAGGTATTTTATTGAAAAAGGCCTGTCATGCCAAGCTTACAGAGAACAAACACCATCGCTTTCAAGCCAGATGAGAGGATAGGTCAAATATACCTCATACGAAACAATCAGGCAATTGAAACTTTACACAAAAACCGCGGCTCTGATAAAAGTGTTTTTCAAACAATATGCATGGAATAAGAAGTATCTGTCCCCCATACTCCCAGACCTGAAAAAAATTGTGCTAAGAATTGGTTTTGGCCAGGTAAACAGCGCCCTCAGACGAACCACCCGTGATTTGATTATTAAATTCAATGGTATGGGATTCGGCAATTGCAAAAATTTTGCCCAGGTGACGGGTAAAGGACTCTTCGGGTGGGCCATCGGCCCAGAGGGCAAACACCCCTCCGGGCTTTAGATGGTTGGCCAGTTCTTCCAACCCCTCTTCAGTATAAAATCTCTGATTTGTCTGTTGCAGCAGCCGGGTCGGAGTGTGGTCTATATCCAGAAGGATGGCATCATGCTTTTTCTCTGAACAATCCGGGTCAAAGCTTTTGGACACATCCCTGGACAGGGCGAAAAAATCTCCATGAACCAGCCGGCAGCGGGGATCAGCCGTCAATTTTTCACCCAATGGCACAAGACCTTTCTGGTGCCATTGGATCACCCCTTCCAGATACTCCACAACAACCAGGGAGGCCACCCGTTTGTCTTCTAATGCAGAAACCGCAGTATACCCAAGTCCCAGACCCCCGACCACAACATCCAGGTCTTGGCTTTCCAGCATGTCAAGCCCCAGTTTAGACAGCTGGGATTCGGCCTCATGAAATAAACTTGACATCAAAAAATCCTCACCAAGCTTTACCTCATAGATTTCAAGCCCCCCCAGCTGAATCAGGCGACGACGACGCAGCATGAGATCTCCCAGGGGGGTCTTTTGAAAATCCAATTCCTCAAGGTTCAAACCCATTCAGCCACCTTTTACGAAATTCAGCGATTTTTTACACATGTCCGTAATAATCCCTGTGCGCAACAACAGAATAGGCATAATCCAGTATGGTGCCCCAACTGAATACAGGAAGATCAATTGCCTGCTGGATAGCCCTGGCAAAGGGCTGCATTCCAGTGCACTCCAGCATGATGGCCTTGATACTGGGATTTTTTCTACAAAAATCCACACAGGTGTCAATCATCTGTTTTTCCTGAATTTCATAGACTGCTTCAGGTTTGTCCGGGCGGACTTCCCAACTCCAGAGTCTGTCCAGTTCCGTGCATCCATATTCATCGCTGGCACCGGCTATCTTATAATTGCTGCCAGGCCTGATACCAACCTTTTCCAGGTGGGTCTGGGTTAAAAACTGTTTTTGATAATACATGGTTGTCCCTCCCTATTTCCATGCTTCCTGCATGCGGTCCAGTTCCTTGATAACATCCTCTGCCAATGGTTTGGGTCTATGGGTCATGTTTTTAAGTGTCAGGTCCTGAAGCCTGTCTTCCAGCTTTCTTTCTCCGGAAGCTTCCCAATTGGCATACACCGAACGTTCAAACAATCCAGAATATTTAATTTCCCTGAAATGATCCATGGTATGTTGTTCCTGAAGATAATGTCCACCAGGGCCCACCTTGTCGATGACATCCAGGGCCAGGGTTTCCCTGGTTACTGGGATTCCTTTCATATAATGCTTGACCGAGGTCACGATATCATTGGCCAGAACCATGAACTCCGGAGAAACCAGATTGCCATGGTCCATCCAGGAACTGCAGTCATGGATCAGACCCGAGCCGATTGCAGCGGAACTCAGGCATTGAAAAGCTGCTTCAGCACCGGCCTGGGCATCACAGAATTTTGCATCAGTGGCACCGGCAGTTCCGAAAAAAGGAAGAGAATAATGCTGGGCCATCTGGGCCAGGGCTCCGGTCATGAGGCTCATTTCATTGGCGCCATAGGAAAATATGGTGGTCTGCATGTCCATGATGGTGGCAAAGGCACCATAAACAAAAGGAGCTCCCGGGTTAGCCAGCTGGTGCATGACAAGGCCGCTCAGGGATTCAGCACTTGCCTGGACAATTGTTCCGGCAAAGGTGGCAGGGGATGATCCACAGGCCTGGGGAGCTGGAAAATTAATCAAGGGAATTCCTTTTTCCGCACAGAAAAGAAGTTTGTCCACGGCAGGATCATAATAGACCAGGGGAGAAATAGGTTCTGAATAATGGACAATATAGGGGGCATTGTCAAAATTTTCCTTGCCCCCGCAAAGCAGCAGGGCCATTGCATAGATGTCCTTGATGCTGTTTGTGTCCTTGCAGCAGAACACATATGGTTTCTCACAGAACTCCATGGTTTTTCTGGCCACGACCCGGTCGGCAATGTCAGGGGCCACATCACTGGCCATGCCGATTGTCATGCACCAGTCAAAGCCTGGCAGAGCATCACAGAGAGCTGCCGTCGTTTCCACGTGGCGGCTCTTAAACCTTAGACGTTCATGGGTGGCTGGATCCATATAATCGATACAGTCCAGGCTGGGGCCAAAATAGGATTTGTCCCTTTCAAGAGTTACGGTTCTTTCGCCGGTTCGTTTACCTAGGACAATGCGGCCGGGTGCTTTACGGATGGCATCCTCCACCATCCAGGACGGAATCCTTACCCGGTCTTTGTCCACCCTTGCACCTGCACTGGCCAGAAGCTCCTTTGCCCCTGGATGGGTCAATTTGATCCCGGTTCTTTCCAGCACTTCCAGAGTGGCCATGTGGATCTGCTGGATCTGTGCATCATTGATTACCTGTAGCCTGGGTTTAAAGTAAAGTTCATCTGTGTGCATGCCCATGTTTCATTCTCCTTGTTTGTCTGGTTATATAAGGATATAAGTCTTTTTCAGTTTGTGTCTGCAACAGACATACCAAAAATAATAAAAAATAGAAACAACTTGAATTTAATGGAATTTTTAATAATTGAGACAATACAAATGGTCTGGTTTATAAAAAAATTTTAATGTCACATGGAAAATATCAAATAAATTTTGTATTATTTGCATGCCCCATGGCCAGACAAAAAAAAGAATGTACATGGCAATTAAAAACAAGGTAAACCAGCCCAATCTTCCAGGCTGGAAAATGAACACTTCTTTGATGGGTGCTTCTGCTGTAATTGCAGCGGCAGCCGCCTGGGGAATGTCAGGTATATTTATTACCATTATTGCCACTGAATCCCAGGGCAGTAAATTTGAGATCGTCATAAATCTTCTTTACAGGATCAATTTTGAAATTTGTAAAATTTCAGTTGACAAAAAAAATAAAATTTATAAAACTAACTTTTATAATAATGACTTTTAATCTAGAAAAAGGAATTTTATGGCGCAATCACTACAAAACGCAGTCATCCACAAACAAAGAATATCGGATCAGATTAAATCCATATTAAAGCAGTCGATTCTGGATGGCGAATTCAAGCCCGGTGAAAAATTCCCACCAGAAAAAGAAATCGCCCAAAAGCTGAAGGTCAGTAAGGTCTCTGCCAGAGAAGCGCTGCGGGAAATGGAAGCGGAAGGATTGATCAAGAAAAAAAGAGGGGCGTTCGGCGGAAATTTTATTACAGAACCTGGTTCTGAAAAAATGGTTGATGTTGTGGTCAATTCCTACCTTTTTGGTGGAATTACAGCAAGTGATCTGGCTGAATTCAGACGTATTCTTGAGCCCGGGCTTGCGAAACTGGCTGCCGTGCGAAGAACGGATACAGATCTTATGGCAATGGAACACTGCCTTCATGATATTGATCAATCCATTAAAGAGGGAAAACCAAATCAAACTAAGGCAATCGGATTCCACCTTCTTATTGCGGATGCATGCCATAACCCTTTTATCAGCTCTTTGATGGAAGCACTGGTAAAAGTATTTCAAAAGGTCTTGGCTAAATCTCCGGATCTTGAAACAGCAAAAAAAGACATTGAATATAACCGGTTATTTTTCAAAGCGATCTGGGAAAAAGATGGTAAAACCGCTGAAAAGGTTATGGCAAAACATTTTGATACTCTGGATAAAATAATTGAGACTGAAATGAGAAAAAAACAAACCCGTATATTTTAATAATTATAAACCAGCAGGACTTTTTCATGAAAAGTTCCCCTTATTTGTTCTTTTCACGAAATGGTTTATGCAGTTTTTTTTAAAGCAAAGGGATGAAATAAAAAATAGGCTTAAAGTACAAAAGTTAAGTGATAATGATCAGGAAAAGAAAGATCTTGATGATGAAATAAAAAATATCAATGGCA
>NBML01000047.1 GCA_002085465.1 Desulfobacteraceae bacterium 4572_89
GGTCAACCCAAAGGGGCTGGATTGATTGTTGCCGCCCATGATGCTCTGGCTGCTGATTGGATTGCCTCAAAATTGATGGGAATCCATCCTGAAAAAATAGCCCACCTTCGTTTGCTAGCCAAAAGGAAATCATTTGATCCAGATACGATTCAATGCCTGCCCAGGGATTTTAACAAAATGATTACACCCTTTTTAAGCCCTCCTGAAAATGTGTCTTTCCGTTATCCAGGTGTAAATGTTATAGATCAAGAATCCTGCAGCGCTTGTCAAAACACCCTCTATGTATTTTTAGAAAAATATCATCATCGGCTGAAACCCTTTTTAGATAAATATGGGACTTTAAATCTAGCACTGGGAAAAGGTGTAAAAGAGTTCCCCAAAGAAACCATTCTCATTGGAAATTGTTGCGGCAATTTAAAGAAAACGGCTGAAGGCAATCTTGTGGTCGGCTGCCCCCCGACAGATGGCCAAATTTGGGATAAAGTCCAGGAAAAACAGAAAAACAAAGAACACCCAACTCAAGGTATCCTGGAATCTAAAACAGATTCAGGGTACTGAGAATTAGAAAAATTCTCCCTCCATCAGTTCAGTATGAAGACAGGACCCCTTGACTATTTCAAGATTTTTCTGCATTAATAGCCAGGGTACAAAAATAAAAATATAAAAATAGATATAGTTGCACACACAAGGAGATATTATGTCAAAGGGAAAAGTGGTTCTGGCCTATTCAGGAGGACTGGACACATCGGTTATTTTGAAATGGTTATTGGAACAGGGCTATGAAGTATTTGCATATATGGCCAATATCGGCCAGCAGGAAGATTTTGAAACTGCAGAAAAAAAAGCGTTGCAGATTGGAGCTTCAAAGGTATTTATCGAGGACATGAAAAAAGAATTTGTCACTGATTATATTTTTCCGGTTTACAAGGCCAATACAGTCTATGAAGGCCGTTACCTCCTGGGTACAGCCATTGCCAGGCCCATTATTGCCAAAAAACAGATAGAAATCGCCAGAGAGGTGGGAGCCCAGTTTGTTTCCCATGGGGCCACGGGAAAAGGAAATGACCAGGTAAGATTTGAACTTTCATATTATGCATTAAATCCCCAGATCAGGGTAATAGCACCCTGGAAAAATCCTGATTTCCTGAACACCTTTAAAGGCCGGACAGACCTGCTGGCCTATGCGGAGAAACATGGAATTCCAACCAAGCAGACAGCCTCCAAGCCCTATAGCGAAGACGACAATCTGCTGCATATTTCCCATGAAGCAGGCATACTGGAAGACCCGGGCCATATCTGTGATGAAAATATTTATTCCCATACCCTGTCCCCGGAACAAGCCCCGGACAAAGCAACTCGTATCATTGTCCAGTTCAAGGACGGTATCCCCATAAAAGTCACCAACCTGGAAGACAATACAGAAAAAACAGATCCCCTTGAGCTATTTGAATACCTGAACCAGCTGGGACGGGAAAACGGCATCGGACGTCTGGACATGGTTGAAAACCGATTCGTGGGCATCAAGTCCCGTGGAGTTTATGAAACACCCGGCGGAGCCATTCTCCATCAAGCCCACATGGATATCGAGGGTATTGCCATGGACAGGGAAGTAATGCGGCTCCGGGATATGCTGGCAGCCAAATATGCCGAGCTGGTCTACAATGGTTTCTGGTTCAGCCCGGAAATGGAATTTCTCATGGCAGCCATGGACAAGAGCCAGGAAGTCATTGACGGTGAAGTAACCTTGAAACTTTACAAGGGTGTGGCCTACCCCATTGCCAGGACAAGTCCTTCCTCATTATATAACCAGGATCTTTCCTCAATGGATATTGAAGGCGGCTACAACCAGGAAGATGCCGAAGGCTTTATCAGGATCAATGCCATCCGTCTCATGGCCCATAAAAACATTATTGATAAAAAATAGAGCACCAGGTAAAAATCAAATATTATTCATCCCCGGGGAAATATCTCCGGGGATTTTTCAAGCGGGCTTTGGGAAGCATATTTCTGACAACCCTTGCTGTGGAACCTGTATCCACAAGGTCATCAATAATAAGAAGGCCCTCGCCATCTCCTTCTATGTTTTTAAGGTTTCACATGCCTGTTTTATTTTATCCTGCAAAAAAAGAAAAGATGCCAAAGGGAAATATTCTAAAAAAAGTTATGTTGGATTATTTGCTTGACAACTTTTTGCGGAATCTTATATTTCCCCTTAAAATTTTATGAGATGGCAAACATCTCAAAAACACTCAACTCAGTTTAAACAGGAATAGAGTTGGAAATAATTGTATTTCAAAGGATAGCAATGGTAAAACAAATTTTTGTGGCAATACTTGCCCTGGGGCTCATGATGGGTTGCTCCACAGAACAACAGACTGTAGATTCATCCCAATCAGGCACTGGCGATGCCAAAACAGATACTTCTCAATCAGGATCAGCCATTGCATCTGAAATGCCGGAACTTAACCTGTTATTTTTCCTTGACCCCAATGGTGGGCCATGCAAAATGCAAAATAATATTCTCATGGACATGGAAAATGAACTTAACAAAAAAGTAAGGGTAAGGTATATTCAAACCACGGTATCCGAACATAGAAATTTTTTTTCCCACTATGGCATACGAGCCCTTCCCACTCTTCTTCTGGCTGACTCCGAGGGCAAGGAAATCAAACGTATGCCTCCGGGTGTAAAAAAAGCAGATGCTGTTCGCAGCCTGATTCAATCTGGCAAAACTAACTAAAGATTCTAAAAACAATGACTCCAGCAGACATTACATTTGCATCCATTTTCATGAGCATGGTGGCAGGATTTGCCAGCATAGCATCCCCATGCGTCCTTCCGGTTGTTCCCATTATTGTCACAGGGACCAATGAAGACCACAAACACCGCCCCCTGCTAATTGTTCTGGGCCTAAGCATAAGCTTTATAGCAATGGGAGTCATAACCTCAATTTTCGGCGGGGCCATTGCCGGCATTATGCCTGTTGCTGAAAAAATTGCAGGGGTACTTGTCATTGTCTTTGGCCTGTTCATGCTTTTGGGAGTTAATGTATTCAAGAAAATTACCTTCTTTTACAGATTTCAAACCCAGAGCAAAGGAAGATGGTCCGGTATTATTCTTGGTCTTACCCTGGGTCTTGTGTGGATACCCTGTGTCGGCCCTATGCTGTCAGGGGTCCTGGCCCTGGTGGCAACCCAGGGAAAACTTTCATCCGGACTTATTCTCCTGTCTTTTTATTCTTTGGGATTCGCAATCCCCATGCTGGTGGCCGGCTATGCCTCCCAGTCAGCCCGCCAAAAACTCAGGCTGGTGAACAGCCATCCAATGGCAGTACGCGTGGTAAGCGGATTACTTCTCATTGTATTCGGCACATACATCTTGACTTCCGGCATGCTGGGCTTTGGAAATTTATTTTAAGGAATTTCCCTTGTTTTAAAAAACAAACTTCCATACAATTGCGGCCATGGATATAAAACTCATCGACCAGACTCTGGCTATTGGAAATTTAATCGGTTATTCCGGCATGGCCTATATTGAAACCGATATCGATTTGCGCATACTCTCATGGAATCCCAATGCAGAAGATCTGTTTGGATATTCAGAGAATGATGTCCTGGGGACTGAATGAAAGTTGTGAGTATTGAGATATGAGACAAAATTGCACTATTTTAATCTCACTACTCACTACTTTCATATAAAAAAAATCTGAATAAAATAATTGGGAGAAAATATGGGAGTTTTTCCGGGGAAATTATCTGGTGCAGGAAAAATTTTCTGCTTGGCTGTTGGAATTTGCCTGATAACGGGTTCCCTGCTCATTGCAGCAACCCCTGAAACCGGGAAACCAATGGTTGAAAATTTTCCTGTCCATGATTCAATTAAACCCAATGTGGCATTCTGGACAGATATATTTACCCGGTATACCCGATCCCAGGGCGTCATCCACGATGCCCGGAATCTGGGTCGAATTTATGGGGTAATCAGCCTGGACACTGCCAGGACCAGAACTGCGGAAAAAAACAATGAAAAAAAGAAGAAATCTGCCCTGGAAGCCCATAAAAAAATCCTGCTGAACCTTGCTTCAGGCAAATCACCCAGAAGCCAGAAAGAGAAAAAAATAGCAAAATTATTTCCCGGCAAAGCCGGTCCTGAACACTTTAAACAAGCTGCCCGTGAATTAAGAATCCAGACCGGCCTGGCAAGGCAGTTTAAAGAGGGCCTTATCCGCTCAGGCGCAGTGATTGAAAAATTCAAAGAAATTTTCATATCCCATGGCCTCCCAGTTGACCTGGTCTACCTGCCCTGTGTTGAATCCTCCTTTGATTTCACAGCCTATTCAAAATTCGGAGCCGCAGGAGTCTGGCAGTTTACAAGGGGAACTGGAAAGCTTTACATGGAAATAGGCTATGTGGTGGACCAGCGCAGGGATCCTTTTATTTCAACCCGGTCGGCTGCCCTTCTTTTAAAAAGAAATTATAAAAAGCTGGGAGAATGGCCCATGGCCATCACAGCCTATAACCATGGTTTAAATGGTATGGTAAGGGCAAAAAAACAAAAACCCAGTAAATTCCACCGAGTCAAAAAAGGGGATACTGCCGGGGCCATTGCCAGAATTCACTCAGTTCCCCTGAAAGATCTCATCCTGGCAAACGGGCTGAGCCGTCGAGCCACCGTCTATATTGGCCAGAACCTGAGAATCCCGGTTCAGGGTGAAATTATAATTCCGAAAAAACAAACAATACCTGAATCATCAGTACCCTTGCCGCTGAAAACCGAATCAATTCAATCCAGCCATTGATTTTAATTCATTGCATCCCCTGCAGAAAATCTCTTACCCCATTATAAGCAAACGTCTGTAAACAAATCTATCCTCATATATCCTGGTCATACTTTTTCTTCAGCCCCCTGAACTGGTCATAGGATAATCCAAGTTTGGCTGCTGCTTTTTTCTGATTAAACCGGCAGGACTCCATGGCAGAACCAAGCCGATAACGTTCAAGAGCTTGAATTGATTCCTTGAGCGGTTTTTCAAGCAGATCTTCCAGAATATCCTCCTGCCCCTTTCCGGACAAACCCCTGGATGGAACTTGATCCCCGGCAGAATTGTCATTGTTCTCCCTTGGCACAGGAAAAACTTTATCCGAGGGGGAAACCGAGGGCAAAAGCCCTTCCCCATAGATAGATTGAAAGGGATCAAAGGAAATATCTTCGATCATATGGGAACCGGACTTATAAACAGCCCGCTCAATCACATTTTTTAATTCACGGATATTGCCGGGCCAGGCATAAGCCTCCAGTGTTTTGGCTGCCTGTTTTGTAAGCCGCGGTATTTCTTCCCACCCCAGCTCAAAGGCCATTCTCCCGGCAAAATGGTTGGCCAGCAAAAGTATATCCTCTTTGCGAAACCTCAGGGGCGGCACATAAATAACCTCAAAGGAAAGCCGGTCCAGAAGATCCTGCTTAAATCTTCCCCTGGCTGCCATTGCCGACAGATCCACATTAGCCGCAGCCACAATTCTGACATCCACCTGCACCGGCCTTGAAGACCCTACCCGTTCAAAGGAACCATATTCCACAACCCTGAGGATCTTTTCCTGGACCTCCATGGGGATGGAACCGATTTCATCCAGAAACAGGGTTCCGTCTGCAGCCTGTTCAAACCTGCCAGCCTGCCTTGTACCAGCCCCGGTAAAGGCTCCTTTTTCATATCCAAATAATTCCGACCCTATCAGGCTAGGGGTAAGTGCTGCGCAATTAAGTGTTACCAGGGGTTTTTGCCATCGTTTTGATAAAAAATGAATCCGGGCAGCGGCCAGCTCCTTTCCCGTTCCCCGTTCTCCCAGTATCAACACGGGTCTGTCTATGGGTGCCACCTGGGAAATCTGTTCCTGAAACTCAATAAATGCTTCTGACTGTCCCAAGGCCCCGGACATGGAAACAGATCTTTCTGCTCCGCCACCCTGACTTGAAAAACTCATATTTCCTCTCAAAAAATGATTAAAAAACTACAATATGGTTAATTAGACCATATTGTAGCAAATATTACCATAATAAAACCAATAGGTCAACCCGCCGATTATCATTCCAACTACTTGAAATAACTAAATATTTTATCCCATAACTTGGCCTGGCACAATTCATGCTATTCTTATTTTCCAGCTTGCACCAACAAACCAAAAATAAGGAGAAAACTCATGGGAATATTTACACGCTTCAAAGATATCATAAACTCAAATATCAATACCATGCTGGACCAGGCAGAAGACCCTGAAAAACTTATCAAACTAATGATCCGGGAAATGGAAGACACCTTGATCGAAATCAAGTCTTCCTGCGCCAACACCATTGCCAGTCAGAAAAAAGTGGGACGTATCCTGGAGGAAACAATAGAAAAGGAATCTCTCTGGAAAAAAAAGGCTGAACTGGCCGTGGCAAAGGGCAGGGATGACCTGGCCCGCCAGGCTCTTCTGGAGAAAAGGCGGTTTACCCAGAGGAGTGAGGCTGTTGAGGATGAGTTTGTGGAAATAGGAATTATTGTTGAACAATACCAGGATGATATCCAGGAACTGGAAGCCAAACTTAAATCTGCCAGGGAAAAACAACGCATGCTGGTCCAGCGGCACATCAGGGCAAAAAGGAAAAAGAAAGCCCAGCAGGAAATCCGGCGGGTGGACAGCGCTGAGGTCATGCAGAAATTTGATGAGATTGAAAACCATATCGAGCGCATGGAAGCCGAGGCAGACCTTGTCAATTTCGGCAGGGCTACAAGTCTTGAAGAGGAATTTGAGAACCTGGCCGCTGATGATGAAATTGAAAGTCAGCTCAGGAATTTAAAATCCTCCCAATCCCAAAAAAAGAATGATACAGATAATGAATAAACCTATATATAAACCCCTGCACAAACCAGGAAATACAGAGGAGTGATTTAATGATGTATGGCGCACTAATCATAGGGATCTGTATTGGAGGAGCCATTCTCCTGATCGTCACACTGGGGCTGATCATTATCGGCATTATAAGGTCGGCCAAAACCGGAGGAATCTCAAAAAAAGAAAAACAGGTCCATGCCGATGAGACCAAAATGATCCAGGACATTTTCAAAGGACTCTCAAAAATGGAAGAAAGAATAGAGGTACTTGAAACCATTTTGATTGAACGTCAGAGAAAGGAATAAAAAAATGCCACGACATTACGGGAAAAAAAGATATAAAGGATTTGACCGGACCAGGAACCATTATGGGAGGTTCAGGGACCAGGTGGACATGATCGCATCCACCAGCGGGATCTATCGATCAAGAAGGGGAATCTTCATGGGAGTCTGCCGGGGCCTTGCCGAGCAGTTTAATTTCAGTGTTTTCTGGGTGAGAACAATTGTACTCCTCCTGTTTTTATTCACTGGATTCTGGCCCATTGGAGTATTGTACATCATTGCCGGCCTTCTCCTGAAAATGGAACCGGTAATTCCCCTTGAAAACGAAACAGACCAGGAATTTTATCAATCCTATACCACTTCCAGGGAATCTGCCATCCAGAGAATCAAGCGTAAATTTGATAATATTGACCGAAGGATACAGAGAATGGAGCACACAGTGACTTCCCGGGAATTTGAGCCATAATTTTCTTCATTTTATTTACCCCCGGATGTTGGACCTTTTATGCATCCGGGGACTTTTTTTGTATTTTATAGAACCCCGAACAACTTCAAGGCATCCCTGAACAAGACCAGTGCAAGAGCGCAAAGAGAAACCCCCAGACATTTCATGGTATACACATATACACGACCCTTTAATTTTGCTCACTTTATCCAGGACAATACCAGAGGTGCGGGCACCTTTAATCCCCATCTTAAAAATCACTCCTCCGCCCACAAGGGAAATAACACCCAGCACAGTAGGATCAATAAAAAAAACAAACCATATCATGTCACTTTGTATTTATCTACTTTGTATTTTGACAAAAAAACTATTGTCTCCCAGGGGAAGCTATATTAGTTTACACCAAGGTTGCATAAAAATTATAAAAAAGACAAATTAACTATAAAATACAAAGGAAGCCCGCACCGGCTGAATTCCTTAACTCCAGGGGGAAATACAATGCAGACTATATCAAAAGACCAGATCAAAAATAAAATCGCCGACACCCCCCTCATCTTTTACCGGGGCCTGAATACCTATGAACATGGGTCCTATTTCCTGGCAAAAAAAGATATTGCCCAGAAATTATTTACCTATGAATTTGACGGCACCTTTGGTAATTATACAACCCAGATCCACTTAAAAAGAGACCAGATTGATATGGAATGCGATTGTCCCTACCCGGGGCAGGGCTGCAGGCATGTGGTGGCAGCCTTTCTCAATGCCAGAGATGTTATGGCCAGAAACACAATCCAGGAAGAATTATTATCAGACTTAGAAGTCAAAATCGACTCGGAGGACCCCAATCTGTCCGAGGAAGAAATCAGGGCCCAGGCACTGTCAGATCGTAAAAAAAGGGCCTTGTCTGAAAAATTCACCATGGTCCGGGGGGATATGTTCAAAGGCGATCATCTGGTAATCAACAAGCAAAACCGTCAATACACTGTCACCCTCCATGACCCGGAAAAAGGCGTTGGCCACTGTTCCTGCCCGGATTATCTCACCAACGGCCTTGGCATTTGCAAGCATATCCAGTTCATGGCAGAATCCCTGAAAAAAGAACCGGGATTTAAAAAACAGGTGTCCAGGGAAGTCTTTCCCTTTACAGACATTTACTGGGATTCATTGTCCGGGGCGCCCAGATTATTTTCCCAGCGCCTGAACTCGGAAATGAAAGATCTAAAGTCTGTACTGAAAAAATATTTTAATGATAAAGGCGAATTTATTGGAGCAGACATGGCAGCCATCATGGGGCTCATGGCAAAACTCCACGGGGACAAGCGGGTAAGAATCCGACAGAACCTGCTCAAGCGGGTGGAACACCGTCTCCAGAACCTGCAGTTGGAAAAACTTGGAAGCCAGAAGATCCCGGAACCTGAACTGAACATCCAATTATATCCCTACCAGAAGGAAGGGGTTGCATTTGGGGTGCTGAAAACCGGAGTGCTCATAGGAGATGAAATGGGACTGGGCAAAACCCTCCAGGCCATTTCCCTGGGGCTTTTGAAAAAAGAAATCTTTGGTTTTTCACGGATATTGGTGGTCACTCTGGCATCCTTGAAAGAGCAATGGAAGCGGGAAATTGAAAAATTTTCCAAGGAAAAAGCCACCATCATTGAAGGCAGCCCTTTCCAAAGAAAAGCCACCTATCAAAATGATCCTAATTTATTCAAGATCACCAATTATGAAGCAGTTTTACGGGATGTAACAATATTGTCCGGATTCAACCCGGATATCATCATCCTGGATGAAGCCCAGCGCATTAAAAATTTTTCCACCAAAACCGCAGAATCAGTCAAAAGACTGCCCAAAAAACATGCCATTGTACTTACCGGTACCCCCCTGGAGAATAAACTTGAGGATGTATACTCCATTGTGCAGTTCCTTGATCCCTACATGCTGACACCTTTGTGGAAATTTGCAGCCGATCATTTCATGATTCCAAGAAAGAAAAAAACCACCATTGGTGGCTACAAAAATCTGGAACTGCTCAAGGAAAAATTAAAAAGCATCGTGATCCGGCGGAAAAAAGAAGAAGTTCTCAAAGACCTTCCCAAAGAAGTGGTGAACAATTATTATATTGATCTCGCCCAGGAACAGCAGGAAATACATTCCGGGTACGCAAGGAGCCTGGTTCCCCTGCTCAATAAAAAATTTTTAACCCCAATGGATCTTCGTAGAATCCAGATCCTGCTGCTGCGCATGAGAATGGTCTGTGATTCCACCTATCTCATTGACAGGGACACCCATATCTCCCCCAAGCTAAAGGAGCTTGCAAGCATCATTGATGAGATCGTCATTCAAAATCAGCGGAAAATGGTTATCTTCAGCGAATGGACCACCATGACATTTTTGATTGCCAGACACCTGTCTGACATGAACCTTCCCTTTATTGAATTATCAGGAAAAGTGCCGGTAAAAAAGCGCCAGGCCCTGATTGATGAATTCACTAATAACAAAGAATGCCGGGTCTTTTTATCCACAGATGCCGGAGGCACAGGCCTGAACCTCCAGGCTGCAGACTGTGTGGTCAATTTTGAACTGCCCTGGAACCCGGCAAAAATGAACCAGCGCATTGGCCGGGTCAGCCGCATCGGTCAGGAAAGCTCCTGTATCAACGTTATCAATCTCATTGCAAAACACAGTATTGAAGAACGGATCCTGGCCGGTATCCAGATGAAAACAGATCTATTCAAAGGGGTGTTTGACGAGGGTCCGGACATGGTTGAATTCTCCAGGGAAAAAAAGAATGAAATGCTGAACCGGCTGCGGGAAATGATGGGGGAAGAGCCGGAAGCCCCCGCCTTTGAATCAGCAGAACCAGAAGAAATTCCGGAAGACACTCCCTTTTTCATGAACCCGGAAGTTTTAAACCGGGAAGATCAGGATTCTGAAGGCTTGGAGCCTGAAATTTCAGATAAAACCGATCAGGATGGATACCAGCAAGACCTTCACCCGGAAGGAGAATCACCATCAAAACCCCTGCCTCTTGATGAACCGCCCCCGGAAAATATCCTGGCAAACCAGCCTCCGGAAAAAATCGAAACCGTTCTGAATTCAGGTATGGAATTCATTGCCGGTCTCATGGAAATGGCCACAGGCCAGAAGATGGAAAAATCCAAAGACCAGAAAAAAATGATTGAAATCGACAGTTCTAGCGGCGAGGTAACCATGAAATTCAAGCTTCCTGGATTTTAATTGACTTTTACCGGTAATAGGAATAGGAAATTCCTTCTGATAATCTGGTTTTAACAGGCTTTACCCTATATATACTATATATATAAATCTGGAGATATGAACATGGTCAATCCAAGACATTTACCCCCCTTTTCTATTGGCAAACGCATTGTGATCAAGGTTGGCAGCGGGGTGTTGACCAGAAAAAATAATTTAAACATTGAAATCATCAATGCCATAACCGAACAGATCTGCGCCCTGTATGACAGGGGAATCCAGGTCATCCTGGTTTCTTCCGGGGCAATGGCAGCCGGCGTCACCAAACTTGGACTTTCCAGACGTCCGTCTGAGACCCCCAAGCGCCAGGCA
>NBML01000048.1 GCA_002085465.1 Desulfobacteraceae bacterium 4572_89
CAACTGGCAGGCATTACGTGACTGGCGATGGTGACTGCCGTATAAGAGTCGTCAGCGTTTTTAAATATACAGGTATCCCCCACGGCCAAGTCTTGACACGTTATGTCCGTGGGGAATGAAGTGTCAGCAGGGATTTCTGCTGCGGAAACATTTTCAAGAGCCACTTCTCCTAAGGCAACAAAGTGCCCACACAATCTGGGAGGCGCAGTACACCAAGGCTCCGCAAAAACATCAAAGGTATTGGTATCAGCATAGTTATTGGTAACAAAAGAGAAAAAGGCACTGCTCTCAGATGAAGTATCAAGGGTTATTTCCTTTATTTCAGCGGCATTATTCAACTCACAATCCAACAAGCTCAAAAAAATTCTGTCATTATTTGTTATCAAGCTGAAGGTAGCCCAGAATGAAGATTCTCCCATCAAGAGACACGGTAAAGATATCAAACCGGTGTCAAAATCATAATTTCCACAACAAACTGAGTTGCATGGCGAATTAACCAGAGGAGTACCCTGCTCAAACTCAAAAAGTACTCCACCACTATAACTAAATGACAGGCTGTAAGTATCTGTCCCTATCTGGAAACAGGGAACATCTATCGCCAGGGTAACAATATCTAATGAACTGCAGCAGGCATTAGTGCTACTTTGCTGAGAATTAATTTCCTCTGCCCAGGAAGTAACATTGGGCGACACTAATGTGATGCAAAACAGCAAAAACAAAACATGATAAATTATTAAGAAATGATTTTTTCTTTCTTTCATTTTCAATACCTCCCAGATAATTAATAACTGGAAAAAATTTGTTTAAAAAAGGGCCTCACAATTAAAGATGACAAACCTCAGTATTCAAATTTGACACTTTTTTTGTATTTTGAATAGTATTTTTTATAAGTTATTGATTTTATCAATATGGCATAAAATTTGCTGTGTTCAATTTTTATTTCCATGGGGGATACGCTTACCCCCAATCTTAGACCACGAAACGAAATTTCTTAAGTGAAAACTGCGCACCTCTGTTTAGTGATATAGGCGATCTGAAAACCGCCCGTTTGTTATGCTGATTTAGCTACTCTTAAGTGGACCAAATGTCAAGGCCTATAGCGCTTACATAAATTGATACAATTTCGCTCAGACAAACTGAGACGTTGATTCACAGTGCAATAATTTTCTCGCCCCTGCCCAGACACAACATGTTGTGTCTGGGTAGGGGCGAGAAGACTGTTTTAGCTTTTGACATCTTGATTGATAGTCTGGTATAGTTTGCACTAAGAAAAGCAAGTTCCTATCTGTTAGAAATGCCGTTGACCTTGGCTGGCGTCCCTCCTCGGACCAGGTGGGTCAGACCGGTAAAGTGGTCAGTCCCAAACTCTACATTGCCTGCGGCATCTCCGGTGCCATGCAGCATGTGGCCGGCATGTCCACCTCAGATGTCATCGTGGGCATCAACAATGATCCGGATGCCCTGATTTTCAGGACCGCCGACTATTGTATCGTGGATGACCTTTTTAAGATCGTTCCCGCTATTACCGCTGAACTGAAAAAATAATTATCCCCCGGATTCACCGTTGGATAGAGACATTGGCGGAGGCAATCATCAGTCCCATTATTCATAATACCCTTTTTTTTCTAATTTTTGGTTCTGCATCATGACCTGCCCCTTTGCCAGGACATCCCTGATCCCAAGGGTATCTCCATCCAGTACCAGGATATCTGCATGGGCGCCAACGACAATTTTTCCTTTTTGGCCCGTCAGGCCGTAGGCCCTGGCAGGGGTCGTGGTCAGGGGCTGTAAGGCTTTGGCAAGCCCCATTCCCCGGACCTGTACGAGCTGTTTCAGCTCAAAAAGCAAAGATTGAGAGGTACCCATGCCCATGCCCAAAAGCCGGGTTCTGTCCGCATTCCACCTGGGCTGTGATCCGTCGGCATCTGAGCTGAAGCTGACCTGGTCAAACAAGTCATTTTCATCGGCCAGACAGGCAAACTCAGCCGCAGAAATCTGCTGGTCACCCTTTTTCGGCAACCCATTGATGCAGGTGGCGTCAATGACAGCCCCTTTTGCTGCCAATTCCAGGGACTGATCCTGGAGGCGGGAATTTTTCCGGTTAACATGGGTGGGAACAAACATATCCGGCCGGATGGCATATTTTTTTTCCACCCCGAAAATCCGGTCCAGCCCATCTGAATCCATGCCCATATGAACGGTGATGACCCCGGGCTTGGCCGCAATCAGCGCGGCCACCCTCACCTCCGAGGCAAGGGTGGCCAAATCCTTTTCATCAAAAACAGGGCCTCTGTGATCGGCCATGGCAAGTTTGACCCCGATGACAGGGGAAAGATAGACCATGTCCCTTCCCACAGAACCGCAGATGGTGGGAGACGGCAGCCAATAGGACCCGGTGAGCATCAAGGCGGTTATCCCTTCTGCGTTGAATGCCTGGGTTTTGGCATAAAGATTTTCCACATTCCTTGTCAGGCAATCGGTTCCCAAAAGACCCACGGCCGTGGTGACGCCGTTGACAATGTTCATGGAAAGCTGCATTTCAGGGGTTTTGGACTGAAATCCACCTTCCCCCCCGCCCCCGGTAAAATGCTGGTGTCCGTCAATAAAGCCTGGAACCACGAACATGCCAGAGGCGTCAATACGTCTTACCTTACCCGGCAAAATTTTGGGATCAATTTTTTTTTCAATGGCCAGAATCTGGTTGCCCCCGATCAGCACATCGTTTTTCCCAAGCTCTTCGGGCCCAAACACATTTGCGTTACAGATTAATATCATTAAAACACGCCTCTTAAGATCCGTAAAAATTTCTTTAAATCAGGGCTTTGCACACATTTGAGATTAGATTTACCATCACAGGAATACTGGCCAATTCCACATACTCGTCCTGGCGGTGGGAATTTGCCCCCACAAGCCCCATTCCATCAATTGTGGGAGTACCAATGGCAGATGTGAAATTTCCGTCTGAACATCCTCCTGTGGAAATGGAACTGACATCGATCCCCATTTTTTTGCCTTCCAGAAAAATGATATCCAAGAGGGCCTGGCTTTCGGGGGTAATTTCCATGGGGGGCCTGTCAATTTTGCCTTGGACACAAATTTTAGACCCCGGCAAGATTGGTTGCTCACAAAGGGTGTTAAAAAAAGTTTCAACCCGCTGCTTTTCTTCTTGCCGTTCAATGCGAACATCCACTGATGCCACGGCTTTGTTGGGAATAATATTCACCTTGTCTCCCCCGGCCACAACCGTAACCTGGGCAGATGTACCTGTATTTGGATCATTGAGCGCGTCAATGGCAACAATCTGGTTGGCCAATTCCACCACAGCATTGATCCCCTTTTCCGGGTCTGCACCGGCGTGGGCTTCTTTGCCCGTGGCAGTGACCTGGAACCAGCCCCCGCCTTTTCTCTGTGACACCATTTTATAACCCGGACGGCAGGGTTCAAAAACAAAAACCCGGCGGCTTTTTTCTGCCGTGGCCTTGATCCACTCTTTTGACGCTTTGGAACCGGTTTCCTCATCCCCGTTAAAGGCGACACACACGGACATCTTGTCCAGAACCTTCTCTTTTTTCAAAGTTTCTATCACATGGAGCGCAACCAAGAGTCCGCCTTTCATGTCACATACCCCCGGTCCCAGCGCCTTGTCCCCCTGGATGGAAAACCCGCGTTTTTCGACCTCACCAAAAGCAAACACTGTGTCCATATGACCCATAAACATCAGATCATAAGGGTCATGTCCACCATCGGGGCTGTTGCCTGGACCAAAGACCGCTTGAAGGCAGGGAACTTTGGCATCTCCCTGGAAAAGAATCTCGGCTTGGAACCCAATGGCGGATAATCGTTTCTGGAAAAACCGGGCCATCGCTTCGATGCCCGGCAAATGGTCCGAGCTTGAATCAATATTAACGATGGTTTTAAAATCTTTTAAAAATTGATCGGTATTGGTAAACATGTCCTGTCACATCCTATTATAATATTTAGTTCCGCCGGGCCAGTCTGGGATTCATTTCATCCCGGAACCAGTCGGAAAACAGATTGATAGCCACCACTAAAAGAATCAGGGTAACGCCTGGAAAGGCCACCATCCACCACATGCCAGCATAGATATAATTTTTGCCTATCGCAATCATCATGCCCAGGGAGGGCTCGGTAATGGGGACACCAACCCCCAAAAAGCTCAAGGTGGCTTCAAGCATGATGACAACCGCCAGGTCCACTGCCATGAGAACCATGATCGGCGGCAGGGCATTGGGGAGAACATGTTTGAACAAAATCCTGAAATCCTTTGCACCAGAGGCTTTTGCTGCCGTGATATAATCGTTTTCCTTGACTTCCAGAACACTGCCCCGGATGGTGCGGGCATATTTCACCCACCCGGCAATGCAGATGGCAAAGACCACCGTCCAGATATTGCGACTTTCAAACAACCCCAGCAGCAATATGGCCAGAAGGGTGGTGGAAAAGGAAAATACCGTATCGGCAGCCCGCATGACCAGGGCATCCAGAATTCCCCCATAATAGCCGGCAAGCATTCCCATGACAATCCCGATGACACTGGAGACGGCCACCGCGGAAAAACCCACCAGAAGAGAGGTTCTCAATCCATATAAAATGGTGGATAAAATACCCCGGCCCTGGTCATCGGTGCCCAGGGGGAATTGTAAATTTCCTGCGTCCATCCATGCCGGGGTAAACAAAAAATTGGCAAGATCTATATTTTTTAAATCATAGGGATCCATGGGGGCCAGCATGGGGGCAAACACGGCACAGAAAATGAACAGAATCATGAGCACCGCACCAATGACGGCAGACGGGTCCCGGATAAAACTGTTCATATGGTTTGAATTTTTAAATAGATGCATCATGATACCCCTAATCATATTGAATTTTTGGATTGAGCCATGCATAGAGCAGATCCACCAGTATATTGATGAACAAAATGATGAATGCCGCCAGCATAATATAGGTGACGATCACCGGGTGGTCCGTCTCAAAAATAGAAACGAGAAGCAGGTTGCCCATGCCCGGCCATTGAAAAATAGACTCGGTTACAATGGAAAAGGCGATGAGCTCACCAAAGCTTAAGCCAGCAATGGTGACAACCGGAATGAGCACATTTCGCAGGGCATGTTTGACAATGACCTTAAAGGGGGAAAGCCCTTTTGACCAGGCGGTCTTGATATATTCTTCGGAAAGAACCTCCCGCATGCCGGCCCGGGTCAATCGCAATATGACCGCCAACTGGTATCCGGACAGGGTAAGCGCCGGCATGATAATATGTTTCCACCCGTCCAGGGTGAAAAAGCTGGACCGCCAGGAACCTATTTGCACCGTGTCCCCCCGGCCAAAGGGCGGCAGCCATTCCAGATAGACGGCAAAGAGCATCACCCATAAAATACCCATGAGAAAAGTGGGGATGGATATTCCGCCAAGAGAGCTGGCCATGATAAGGCGGGACACAACCCCGTTGGGTTTGATGGAGACCAGCACCCCCAGGGCAACCCCTGCCGAAAGTGAGATCAATATGGCGGTGAGCGCCAGTTCAAAGGTGGCGGGGAATCGCTCCAATATGGTATCAAGGGCATCCACCTGGGAAAGATAGGACTTGCCGAAATCTCCCTCCAGGGCATTGCCCAGAAAATTTACATACTGCACATAAAAAGGCCTGTCCAAACCATAAATAATTTTGACCTTTTCACGTTCCTGCTGGGTGGCATATTTGCCAGCCAGCATCAGCACAGGATCCCCTGTAAACCTGAAAACCAAAAAGCAGACAAATGAGACTGCCAGCAAAACCATGATGCCCTGTAATATTCTTTGAAAGATATATCTTGCCAATTTAAATCCAGTTCAGGGGCTGCGACGGACAAACAGCCCCTGATTTTTAATATGGTTATTTTTTAATTTCCTTTGCCACAATCCACCGGTCCGGACGGGGGGTGAATTTTACATTGGATGCCTTTAAAATAGCATAAACATCCTGCTGATAATGCAGCGGAATCCAGGCAACATCCTCAACCGATGTTTTATTAATGCTCTGAAGTTCAGCTTGCCGTTCATCACGGTCCAGAATTGAAGCAGAGGCGATGAGCCTGGCATCAAGGGCGGGATTGGAATACATGCCCCCATTGTAGGTCCCCATACCCTTGGACTCATCCACCGTGTGGAGAAGCATCTGGGCGGAACGGCCAAAGTCATAGGAACCGTCAAACCATCCGATGAGGTGAAAGGGATGTTTGTAAACGGAAATTTCTTCAAAGAAAATGGATTTTGGTTTTACATCCAAGGTTACATTGAGACCTACTTTTGCAAGGTATTTGGCAACGGCTTCACAGATTTGTCTGTCATTGGTATACCGGTCATTGGGACCGGCAATGGTGATATCAAAACCGTTCTCATAACCCGCTTCTTTTAAGAGCGCTTTGGCGGCTTCAGGATCATAGGGCAGTCTTGTCAGGGACGCATCGTATCCGATGGTGGCAATATCAGGTATCTGGGCTGCCGGGGTTGCCTGGCCGCGCATGATGGTTTTGATGATTTCATCTTCATTGATGGCCATGGCAAGGGCTTTACGGACCCTGATATCTTCATAGGGGGTGCCTTTTTTGTTTCCCAATGCCATATAGATGCACCGACGTGCAGGTCTGGACACAATTTCAATGGCCGGATTCTTTTTAATTCTGTCAATCATGGGAACCGGAACGCCGCTTAAAATATCCACCTGGCGAGCGGCAATGGCGGCAAACCGTGTGGCGCCTTCTGTGATGGGCTTAAGTTCCACTGTTTTATAATCGGGAGCCCCTTCCCAATAATCAGGGTTGGCTTCCATTTTTATATAAGAACCTTTGACCCATTCAACGAATTTATAGGCACCGGTTCCCATGGCCCGGGTGTTATAATCGCCGGAATCCCTTGTCATGGTAGATTCCTTGTCTACAATAAAATTTTGGTGCATGGTTTCTGCAAACCAGGGCACTGGTTTTACGGTTTTAAATATAATGGTATAGTCATCCGGGGTCTCAATGGAGGCTATGGCATTGGCAATGTTCACAAATTTTGAAAATTTAGGCTCCTTCATTCTTTCAAAGGTGTATTTAACATCCTGGGCATTAAAGGCATTGCCGTTGTGATATTTAACCCCTTTGCGAAGTTTGAACTTCCAGGTCAGCGCATCAATCCGTTCCCATTCCGTGGCAAGGGCCGGAATAAGTTTTCCGTCAAGGGGATTTCTCTGTAAGAGTCCGTCAAAAAAATTAGACATATAAGAAAGGTTGGCATCTGAATTGTAACTGTGGGGGTTCATGCTCTTTGGGGGAGCATCCACCGCAATCACAAGCTCCGCCCTTGCCATGGCAAGGGTGGGCAATGCCAGCAATGCCAGCAGCACAAACATAACGAACGACTTTAATTTCATGTTTTTTTTCTCCTTTAAAAAAAAATTAATAGATCATGGTTCTGTTCATCAAACAGTCTCATATAGGTGACAGGCAGCCAAATGTTTGGCGCCGAAGCGCCTCATTTTCGGTTCTTGTCGCTCACAAATATCCATTCGATCAGGGCAACGGGTATGGAACCTGCAACCTCCCGGCGGATTGATGGGGCTTGGCACATCTCCTTCCAGGATGATCCTGTTTCTCTTGCGCAGGGGATCGGGCACCGGGATGGCAGATAAAAGGGTTCGGGTATAAGGGTGTTTTGGATTCTTATAAAGGGACTCATAATCGGCCTCTTCAATGATTTTGCCAAGATACATCACCAAAATACGGTCACAGATATACTCCACCACGGCCAGGTCATGGGAAATAATGATCAACGAAAGGTTAAAATCGTTTTTTAATTTTACCAGCAGATTGATAATCTGGGCCTGGATGGAGACATCCAGAGCAGAAACCGGTTCATCGCCTATGATCAGGGAAGGATCCAGGGCAAGGGCCCTGGCAATTCCGATACGCTGGCGCTGGCCCCCGGAAAATTCATGGGGGTACCGATGGGTCAGATCGGGTGAAAGCCCGACGGTTTTCATTAAAAAATCCAGGCGTTCCTTTCTTTTTGACCCTGTATAGCGGTTGTGGATATCCATAGGGTCCGACAGGATCTGACCAATGGTCATCCTGGGATTCAATGAAGAATAGGGATCCTGGAAAATCAGCTGCATTTCCCCCCTCAGGGAACGAAGCCTGCCCGGGCTCATGGCACCTAAATCCTTGCCTTTCCAGAACACCTTTCCCTGGGTGGGCGGGGTCAGGTGCATGGCTGCCATTCCGGCGGTGGTTTTGCCACACCCGGATTCACCCACAATCCCCAATGTCTCGCCGGGCATGAGTTCAAAACTGATACCGTCAACGGCATGAACATGTCCAACGGTTCTGGAAAGCAGGCCCTTTTTAATGGGAAAATGAACTTTCAAATTGTCAATCTTAAGCAATGGTTTCAATGGTGATTGTTCCATAGGTTATGTCCTGTGAAGCCAGCATCTGACCCGGTGGTTTTCGCCGGATTTCGTCAACTGGGGTTCTTCTCGTTCACAAATATCCATTTTATCCGGGCATCGGTTGCTGAACTTGCATCCGCGGGGAAGATTGTAGAGGCTGGGAATCATGCCTTTTATTTCGGTTAACGTCCCTGCATTGCCTTCGGTTCTCCTTCCAAGAACGGGAATAGAGTTGAGCAGTCCCACGGTATAGGGATGAAGGGTGTGTTTGAACAATTCAATGGTGGGGGCTTGTTCCACCACCTGGCCGGCATACATGATCACCACCCGATCTGCCATTTCTGCAATGACGCCAAGATCATGGGTAATCAGCTGGATGGCCGTTGAAAAATCCTGCTTGAGCTTGAGCATGAGATCAAGAATCTGGGCTTGAACCGTCACATCCAGTGCCGTTGTGGGTTCATCGGCGATGAGAATCTCAGGATCACAGCACATTGCCATTGCAATCATTGCCCGCTGGCGCATTCCACCAGACAGCTGGTGGGGATATTCATGAACCCGTTTGTCCGGGGAAGGAATCTGTACCCTGTCCAGCATTTCAATCGTTGCCTCCAGGGCCTGCTTTTTTCCAAACCCCTTGTGAAGCCTGAACATTTCCGAAATCTGATTTCCAATGGTGAAAACAGGATTCAGAGAGGTCATGGGCTCCTGGAAAATCATGGCAATGCCGGATCCCCTGATTTTACGGATTTCGTTGGGTGGCAGGGTTAACAAATTTCTATTGTGGAAAAGGATTTCACCTCCCACAATTTTACCGGGAGGTTCTGGCACCAGTTGCATGACAGACTGGGCGGTAACGCTTTTTCCGCAGCCTGATTCCCCCACAATGCCCAGAATTTCGCCGGGAAAAAGGTCAAAGGAGACACCGTCAACGGCTTTTGCCACGCCCTCACGGGAAAAGAAATGGGTTTTCAAATTCCGGATTGAAAGGATGCTTTCAATTGATGTTTCGCCCAATGATTCCCCCATAATTATGGTATGTCAAAATTCAATTCCTGATAGCCTTGTTCATGTTGATTTTCAAATTCCCCTTAAATGCTGACACCAGGAAAACTTCTTAGTATCCAGGTAGCATACAACGGTCAAACGGATCAATCAAAAAATAAATAATAGTTTTAAAAAATATTAAACCGTTTACAAAATAAAAACGGGAATTCATATACTATTAAATTAACGTGCTATCGCGCGAGCTGTTAGCTAACGGCTAAATGCAAATTCCTATACTATCAAGTTATAAAATTTGCGGTTCTAATACAATTTCAACCCCTGATATTCCATGAGTTCGGCCAATGCCCGGTCAAACTGCCCGCCAAGATCATGGGCGTCAAACAAAGAACGGATATAGGCATGAAATCCTTCCGGGGTATTGATACTGTCCGTTTCGTCCACGGCATTCCGGCATTTTTCCACTTCATTGAAAAACAGGTCTGTGATTTCCGGGGCATTGGAGAGAAAGCCCTCCATGTTGTGCTGCTCCCAATTATCACTATAGGAATGTTTTCTATGGGAGGTGAAACTAACCTTGGGATTTTTCCCATGGGCATCCTGGACGATAAACTCGAAACGGGCACACCTTTTTACCACCAGGTGAAGTTGCTGCTCTGGAAACTTCAAAAAAGCCGACACTGCATTGGCGAAATAGCGGGTAAAAAAATCCCGTTTGACAGAAGAGGCATCCAGGGCATTGGGCCCGATGTTTTTTTCCCGACTTTCCTCAAGACAGTCCTTGCACATATAGGTCTCATATCGAAACCCTTTTGTACAATTTTCCATAAAAAGCGCTTTTCGTTCCATTACGATATCATGGGTCAATGTCATGAAAAATCTGGCGGCCTCATCATCAAGTTCTTCGGGAAATTCCTTCATCATGTACAACCCCATGGGCAAAAAGATACCGCTGGGCCGGTTTTTGACCATGATTTTGGTTCCCCCGACAGCTTCAAGGGCAGCCATGGCCATTTCAAAATAAATATAATCCAATTGGGGGATAATTCTGCCTTCAAATTTTCTTTTCCGGTTATTTTTTAAAATTTCCGGAATATCATGGGAATTCAGGGGCATATAATCATACTCGGCAAGGATATGATTGATCTGGCTTATCCTGTAGTTAAGCGCCAGAAGGACAGAGGCAATTTTGTCCTTGCCCGGGTGGTTGATCTTGTTTTTTAAAAGTTTGATCAAATAGGTATTGGATATACCCGAAATCTGACTGATCCGGTTGATATTAAGATCGCTTTTTTCAATAACCGGCATGGCCGGAGCATGGTATTTGCTCCTGTCCACAACAAAAAATGAAACTCCTATAATTACAGCATCTTGGTGAGAGTTTCATATAAATGCGGGTGAGGGTATCTGGAAAATTGCGCATGGTATCAAAGGGTCCTTTATATCTTGTTCGGGTTCAATCTGAATTGAAGAAAATCACACCGTGGTTTATACATTTAATATAATGGAGTTTAATAAAAGTTTAACCGAAAGACAAGAAGATTAGAAAAATCTTCTCTGCCTTTTATGCAGCAATTTATCATTTTCTTTGATTTCGCTATGGTTCAGTCAATAACCCATAATTTTGATGTCTATCAGCCGCGCAATCCTAAAGCAAGCGCATATTACAAGTGCGTT
>NBML01000003.1 GCA_002085465.1 Desulfobacteraceae bacterium 4572_89
AGGTTTTTTTTTGAAGCCGGGCCAATGTCAGAAACCGTACCAGGCCGGTCCAGGGTGTTGAGTTGGACCCATTCCGGATCAATAAGGAGTATGGCTTCCCTGAGCAGTAAAACTTCCTGGGCATTGTCATTAACCCCGGGCAGGATAAAAATTTCCAGCCAGATCTTTCCCTTAAATTCCCTGGAAAAACTTTGAATTCCCTTTAAAATATCCTTGATCAAAAGATTTGGATTGGGGCGGTTGATTTTAATAAATGCCTGTCTTGAAACCGCATCAAGGGAAGGGACTACAAGATCGGCCAGGGCCAGTTCCTGTCTAACATCCGGATCAGATAAAAGACTGGAATTTGTCAGAACCGCCACCCGTATATTCGGCTTTTGGGCTTTTATATAGGCAATCACCCGGCCCAGTTCCTTATTCAACGTGGGCTCACCAGATCCTGAAAAACTAATATAATCTGGATCATCATTGTGCTCCCAATAATGGTCCAATTCTTTCTTCACCGACTCGAAGGATATATATGCCCTTCGTTCAAGGGTCAGGTCTGTTGTTTTCCCGCATTCGCAATAGACGCAGTCCATACTGCAGATCTTATGAGTGACAAGATCAACTCCAAGGGAGATGCCCAGGCGCCTGGACAAAACCGGGCCAAAAATATGTTGATAGCTCATGTAAATATACTCTTATGGATTAGATTTTATTTGGTGTTTATCCTGGGTTTTATCTGCAAATCAATACCAGCAACTATCAGGACTACCCGGTCTGCTGCTGCGGCAATTTTTTGATTCACAAGCCCTGCAAAGTCTCTAAATTGCCTGGCCAGGGAATTTTCCGGTACAATTCCATATCCCACCTCATTGGATACCAGAAAAACAGGGCAGGAGCTCTTTTCCAGGGCAGCGATTAAAAGCAGAGTCGCTTCCATTATCTGGGCCTCGTCATATTCTCTGAACAAAAGATTTGAAGTCCACAGGGTCAGACAATCCACCAGTATAACATGGGCTGTTTTCGAAGTCTTCTCGATTACCCCATGGATCATGACTGGCTCCTCAATGGTCTGCCAGTTATTTCCTCTTTCCTTCTGATGCCTTACCACCCGTTTGTCCATTTCCGAATCCGTGGGAACTGAAGTGGCCAAAAATATTTTTTTATCCCCTGGTATCCCATTGGCAGCATCCAGGGCAAAACTGCTTTTACCACTTCTGCACCCGCCAATCACCAGGGTGATGTTTTCTTTGTTTCTCAAAATCTGTCTCTTTGTTTTCTTAATATTTTATACTTATATTTTATTGTATCTTTTCACTTCCCCTAATTCATCTATGCTTTAAAGCCCGCACAGAATATAATATCCAGCCAGGGATATGCAACTTAAAAATAATTCTTCCCGACCATTCCTGTTTCATGTAGAATAATCAGGATTGAGTTAAACCTGTAAACATAAAGGAGGGCAGATGGCAGAAAAAGTAGATGTTGGGTGTGCTCGTCCCACAGGCGGGCCGGTAGGAGAACCAGCCCCAGAACAAACACCTGAACAGAATATTGAAAAAAAGGAGGTCATGAATATGATACAAGTAGGAAAAAAAGCACCTGATTTTTCAGCTCCAGGCTATCAAAATGGAGAATTCATTAATGTAAACCTGTCAGAACACCTTGGAAAATGGGTTCTTTTATGTTTCTATCCAGGTGATTTTACCTTTGTCTGAGCAACTGAAATTTCAGCAGTTGCTGAAAAATATCCTGAATTTAAAAAACTTGGCGTAGAAATTTTATCCATGAGTATTGACAGTATGTTTGTACACAAAATGTGGAATGATCATGAACTTTCCAAAATGGTAGACGGAGGCGTTCCTTTTCCCATGCTGTCCGACGCCGGCGGTAGAGTAGGATCTGTCTATGGAGTCTATGATGAGGATGCAGGGGTTGAGGCAAGGGGAAGGTTTATTATTGATCCCGATGGAATTGTTCAGGGATATGAAGTGCTGACCCCACCGGCAGGAAGAAATGTTAATGAAACCTTCAGGCAGGTTCAAGCCTTCCAGCTAATAAGAGAATCAAAGGGAGCTGAAGCCACTCCCTCTGGCTGGAAACCTGGCAAAAAAACCCTTAGACCCGGGCCGGACCTGGTGGGTAATGTCTGGAAAGAGTGGAAAACTGAAATGGCCTTTGATTAAATCAAAAAGTATTATTCTTACAAAAAGCCACCAGGGGCCTCTAATGCTCCTGGTGGCTTTTTATTCTTTGTGCGAGCATTCAGCTGTTGGCTGTTAGCTAAAGCCTAACAGCTAAATACAAACACCTATACTATAAATTTATTTACATTTGGCAGGTGAGGGTGAATCAAAGGCATATTTATGCAGATATGTAAAAACATCCAGCCGCTCCTGATCTGAAATTTTGACCCATTCGTCCTTGCAGGCCAGCTTCTCATATTTTCCAGGCTTAAAAATTCGTTCCCACTGGGCCTGGGTCTTACTGCTCGGGCTTAGTTCTACTGCATTCCCGCCATCACTGTGGCAGGTACGGCAGCTTTTCCTGAACGTATATTTCCCCTTTCTATGGTTTCCTTTATCCGCTGAAAAAGCCATTGCGGAAAATCCCAGAACAAGGGACAGCGATACCAGAACAAACACTAATTTTTTAAACATTTTACTTTCCTTTTTTTTAATGGTTGCAAAGTTATTGTCAAAAAGACTGAATACGTTGCAACCATCTAGTTTATTAATATATAAATTAAAATCTCACGGTAGCTGACAAATAGGCATTCCATACTTTATCCGCAACCGGGAACAGGGTGTTCAAGGCATTGGCATCAGATATGGGAACAGGCTCACCCAGGGGACTTCCGCTCCCTGTATACTTATAATCATAATACCTGGCACCAAGCTTCACGAAAAAATTATCGCTGAAAATCGGCTGGATATAGTAACCTTCCCAAACTTGACCCCGGGCGGCCAGTTTACTGTCCACAAGAGAATCTTCAGCACCTGAGAAGTTAAACCAATACCTGGAGCCCCAATTGTATTCAAGTCCCAACCTGGCATCAAAGGGCATTGGAAAAATTGCCCCGGCATAAATACTGTAACCGGTCCGCTTATTGAGCTCGCCATTGGAATTTAAAAGTCCATCCCCCATCAGGCTGTAAAATGGGTGTTCTGAAGTATTTTCAGGGTCTGTATGACTCCATCCCAATGAAAAGAAAAGATCAATATCCTTACCAAGTCTTTCATCAAGGTTATGCCTTACTAAAAATGTGGCAGCATCCCAATCCCCTAAATTGGTAACTGGTTCTGTACGGCTGATATAGCTTCCGGTATTTTGTTCAAAAGTCAGGGTGCCGTCTGCGTTCTGCACTACCGTAAAAGGCATGACTGTCGTCCCTGTGAATCCATCAGTAATATCAAAGGCATGGGCCCAGTTTAGAACTGCACTTGTGGTGTCATTGTCAAACAGGGTGGCAATAATACCAAACAAATGCACATCATCCAATTGAGAATCCTCGGTAAGTGAACCGCTATTTCCCCAGTCGCTCTCAAAACCAACACCATAGCAAAGTTTAAAGGCCGCACCAGGAATATTTGTAGTATCTTCCAGGCTGAAATTCAAAGAAGCTCCGTCAAACTGCCAGTTAATGAGATGGGCCAGGGGAGATCCGCCTTCCATGCCATATTCGCCATATTCCAGGGGTGGTCCGTCAGTGGCTGGACGACGTCCCAGGGAAAAGTTCATGGGCAGAACATCCCTATTAAATGTATAATTAAAATACGCCCTTTCCAGATGAATGGAATCATCAGTTGGCAGGCTTGAAGTTGTCCCGTCCAGGGTGATGTCATTCATGCTGCCCTGGTTGTACTGAACACCTGAGCTGTCTCCCCATACTTTATATGCAGCCAGACGACCGCCGAAACTCAGTTGAGAATTTATTCTGGCTTTCATATTAATACGAAATCTATTGGTATAAATAATATCATTATCAATATCATTTTCTTCCGGCGCTGGAATCATGTTTGCCGCTGCCATACCGGCAATGGCCTGCTGGATCTGGGCAGGGGTTGCTCCGTTGAATCCACCGCTTGCCGCAGGTGTAAAAAAGCTGCCCATTAAAGAATCCGGAGCCGTCAACATCCCATCATAATGAATAGAATCAGCCCTGCTCCTAAGCTCTATTCCCAAAGACAGTTTGTCTGTTGCTGTATGCAGTTCCGCCTCATTCAGGCGTTCATCCATTTCTTCCATTTCAGAATCTTTTTCAGCAGTTTTTTCTTCCATCTCCGTTATCTTCTTTTCAACATTCTGCATCATTTCAGACAATTGACGCAGTTGTTCTTTCAGGGCATCCACTTCACTGTCCGCCCAGAGAGTATTCGGTGAAAACGTGAACATCAGAAAAAGACTAGTCAGAAATAACAATAAAATTTTTTTGTACCCTGCTTTATGCCCGGGTTTGTTTTGTACCATCCATATCTCCTTATTTTATTAAATTACACATTTAGAATTACCACTTTGTGCTACTAGCAAAATATGTACCCAAAAAAAAGAATCTTTTATATTTGGACGAAAACAGGGAAAGACATGGATATTTCTATCTTTTAATTCTTGTTTTTCCCTATAAACACTGTTATTTTTTAACAACTGTTAAGTTAACATATGTTAACTTAACGTTATCATTGAAAACCCTGGGCTTGAAACCCATGACCCGTAACATGTGTTACGATTTTTATATCCAATTGAACTCTGAGGCTGGAACATACGATGCCATAAAAGAGTCCATTTCCTGGTGGCAGGATAATGGTGAAAAACTCAATAACCTCTGGTGGGTTCTTAACTATTATGCTGAAAAGTTTGATCCTGATCGTGATTTAAGGGCATGTGTTGAAAGACAATTGGATTTCCTTGCCAGAGAAAAACAAACATCCCTGGAACCCGAGACTCCCGATCCCTGAGTTTAGGAGCTCAGATTCCCTGGTATCTTTGATGGGGTATATTTGAAGGGGTATCTTTTATTTATTATCTTTGCCAGCTCCCCAGATATCAATAATTTTTGTATTGCCGGGATAATCAACCGTTTTATAGTGGGTGATATTGGATAATTTTTTTGTAATTTCGCCAAGGCGGGTGGCCTGGGATTTTATGGATTGCAGGTTCTGATGTATTTTATCCGTCTCCGAGTTCATGAGCATTAGCTCAGCATAGCCTAAAATAGCCTGAAGGGGCTGATTGATTTCATGGCAGATTGTACCGGCCATTTCCAGGACTCCCTGGAGCCGTTCCCGCTCATAGATCTCTTTTTCAGCCGCCTTTCTTTCAATGGCCAGGGCCACATGCTGGGACACTGAATTTAACAACTCCAGATCCTGGCGCTGGTATACGGTTGCAGAATGATAATCCTGGATCACCATGGCCCCGATGACCCTGTCCTTTATAATCAGGGGAGCGCCCAGCCATATTTTGCTGATGGCACCTATGATGTCCCGGTTGCCCTTTCTGGAAAAATCAATAAGATCCTGTTCATAAAAAATCAGGGGTTTCCGGGCTTGAATCACTTTACCGGTCAAAGACATGGTTTCACTAAAATGAAATATTTCGTCTGGAAGATCATCCTTTTCATCCACATGATAGGGAAAACTGATGGAGTCTTTTTCTTCATGGAAAATGGCAATCAAAAAATTGTTCACATTAAGAATTTTATCAAGGGATTGATGAATTTCCCCATACAATTCATTAAGATTCCGTGTACGGGTAACAGCATCTGATATCTCAAACAGAACTTCAATGGTCCTGGCCAGGTCCCGTTTTTCATTTTTGCTGCCTGATAATTCTGTTTTGTCCACTTTTCCCCTGCCCCATCTGCTGGTATACAAATTTAAAGATTATTCCATTAATGATCTATTTAATCAACAGATATTCCAGCCTCTTTGCGGTTATTGTTTTCTCTTTTTAAATCCTGAACACCTGACTATCCCTTTCATGAAATTGATTTTTATGACATAATAGGATATATGTAAATATATTAAATGAGTAGCCACACATAATATTTTGATATAAAAATTCCTGGAACAGCCATTATGAAATCCATTGAAGAAATTTCTCTTTTATATGAAATCAGTGAAGCCCTGCACCAGCACATGGACATGAAAACCTCCCTTTTCAAAGTATTGAGTGTATTGTCGGAATCTCTGAATCTGGTCAGGGGAATCATCTTTCTTACCAACAGGGAAACAGGAGAAATCCGCATTGAAATTGCCCATGGAATTTCAGAGGAGACCACCCAAAAGATCAAATATCTACCCGGTGAAGGCATTATAGGCCAAGTAATTGAATCGGGAAAACCCGCCGTGGTCCCCAGGATCAGTAAAGAACCCCTGTTTCTTGATAAGACTGACTCAAGAAAACTTGCCCAGGGCCAGGAGTATTCTTTTATCTGTGTGCCCATAAAAAAAGACAGCAGGGTGGTTGGAGCCATCAGTGCGGACCAGCCCTATGAAGGCAAAAGGTCCCTGGTAAGGGGAGAAAAACTTCTTTCCGTGGTGGCGGCAATGCTGGCCCACCACGTGATTAATATTGAAACCATACGGTTGGAAAAGGAACAGCTGAAAACAGAAAATATAAGGCTTAAATCTGAACTTGAAAACAAGTATAGTTTTAGCAATATCATTGGCAATTCCAATAAAATGAGGGAAGTGCTGCAGATGATATCCCAGGTTTCCTCATCCTCGGCAACGGTTTTGATACGGGGAGAAAGCGGAACTGGAAAGGAATTGGTTGCCAATGCCATCCACTATAACAGCGCAAGAAACCATCAGCCCTTTATCAAGATCAATTGTGCCGCAATTCCTGAAAATCTCATTGAAAGCGAATTATTCGGCCATGAAAAAGGTTCTTTTACAGGAGCTTCCCACCAGAAAAAAGGCAAGTTCGAACTGGCCGACAAGGGAACGATTTTCCTGGACGAAATCGGGAACATGGATCCCGGTGCCCAAGTCAAACTGCTGAGGGTCCTCCAGGAAAAAGAATTTGAGCGGGTTGGGGGGTATAAGTCCATCAAAACAGATGTCAGGATTGTTGCTGCCACCAATTCCATTCTGGAAGAAATGGTGAGCCAGGGCAAATTCAGGGATGATCTTTATTTCAGGCTCAACGTATTTCCCATTTATATTCCTTCCCTTCGCATGCGCAAAACCGATATCATACTTCTGGCCGATCATTTTCTGGAAAAATACAGGAAAGAACATTCAAAGGATATCAAAAGGATCACCACTCCAGCCATTGACATGATGATGGAATACCATTGGCCAGGAAATGTCCGGGAACTTGAAAACTGCCTGGAACGGGCTGTGATTCTCTGCAATGAAGGGGCCATTCACTCCTACCATCTGCCGGCCACTCTCCAGACAGGGATCAAATCAAAGACCCTGCTCCTTTCCCTTGAAGAAGCCGTGGGCAATCTTGAAAAGGAGATCATCATGGATTCTTTAAAAAACACCAGGGGCAATATCAAAAAAGCTGCCAAACTCATCAACATCACTGTTCGACAATTTTCCTATAAAGCTCTTAAATATAATATTAATTATAAGGAGTATAGATAACTATCCCATGAAAAAAAATATTTCTTTCCTGATATGTGTTTTTCTTTTTCTTGTTTTCTCCTGCGAAAACACAAGCATTCCTCCAGGCTTTTCAAGAGATACCACCCGAAACAAGATCCAGGTTCAAAACACGGTCAAAATTGAATCGAGACAGGTCACCCAGATGTATGAAGCCGTGGGCACCATCCGGCCCCTGACCGAATCTGTGATAGAATCCCAGGTCAGCGGTCAGGTTTTAAAAATTAATGTAGTTCCAGGTACAAAGGTAAAAACCGGCCAGGTCCTGGTCCTGCTGGATGCCAGACAGCTCTCCACAAGGCACAGACAAGCCAAAGAAGGTGTGGCCCTTGCCAAAGACACCTTAAATCAAGCCCTGAAAGCCAGGGATGAAGCCAGGGCCGGCCAGGACCAGGCAAATGCTGCCTACTTAAGAACCAAAACATTATTTGAAAAAGATGTGGTCTCCTCCCAGCAGCTGGAAATTGACAGGGCGGGCTTTCTCCAGGCAAAGGCCAGGCTGGAAAAAAGCAGTGAAGCTGTCAAAGCTGCCCAGTCAAATATCCGCCATGCAATGGAAGTGGTAAAAGAGGGAGAAATAGCCCTTGGATATGCCAGTATCAAAGCCTCGGCCCCTGGTGTGGTAGTGGAACGTCTCATTGATCCAGGCGACCAGGCAATGCCTGGAAAACCCCTCCTGGTTGTTCAGACCAGCGGGTCCCTCAGGCTTGAAGCCCGTATCAGGGAAGGATTGATTCAAAAAATTATCCAGGGCAACACCTATGGGGTTAAGATTGAAACCCTTGCAACGGAAGTGAAAGCCATCATTGAAGAAATTGTCCCCTATGCTGACCCCCAGACCAGGACCTTTCTGGTCAAGGCAGCCCTGCCCGATCTCCCGGGTATTTATCCGGGCATGTTCGGCAGGCTGCTTATCCCGGTCAACAAGGAAAAAACACTGCTGATACCGGAAGAAGCCGTCACCCGGGTGGGGCAACTGGAAATGGTGAACATTAAAATTCAAAATAATGAAACCAGCCGATATAAATCCGTGTTTATTAAAACCGGAAAAATTTTTGGTTCAAAAATTGAAGTCCTTTCCGGGTTGACTGGAAAAGAAATCCTGGGATATTAAAAGCCAATGCCTGACCTAAAACCTAATCAGAAAACGGAAAAAAAACCTGACCAAATTAATGATCAAACCAGGGATCACAAACCAGGAATTATCTCAAAAATAGTAAAAGCCTTCCTGTCTTCCCAGCTCTCTGTCATCTTGATTATGGTATCTCTCTGCCTTGGAATTTTCAGTGTTTATATCACTCCCAAGGAGGAAGAACCCCAGATTGTTGTCCCCATGGCAGATATCTATGTCCAGGCACCGGGTGCCTCGCCGGAAGAGATCCAGAAACTTATTGCAACACCCCTGGAACAGATGCTCTGGGAAGTTGACGGGGTTGAATATGTTTATTCCATGTCCACCCGGGAAATGGCAGTGGTCACAGTGCGGTTTTTAGTGGGCGAGGACAGGGAAAATTCCATTTTAAAACTCCACAGTAAAATCCAGATGAACCTGGACAGGATCCCTCCCATTGTGGAAAGCTGGCTGATCAAACCCATTGAAATTGATGATGTACCCATTGTTAATCTTACACTTTTTTCCGACGTCTATTCAGACCACACACTTCGTCGCATTGGCGAAGAAGTGGCAACAAGGCTGTCCCGGCTGGAAAATATCTCAAGATCCGCTGTTGTAGGCGGCCGGAAAAGGGAGATCCGGGTTGAAATGGACCCCCAGAAAATGAAGGGCTTCGGCATATCTATTCTGGATATAAACAAGGCACTCACTGGTGCGGATGTCTCCACCCGGGCCGGTACCTTTAACAAAAATAATCAGGTAATCACCCTGACCTCCAGCTCTTTTCTGACCTCAATAGACCAGGTGAGTTCCCTGGTGGTGTCAGGACGGGACAGCAGACCTGTCTACCTTGAAGATGTTGCGAATATCATTGACGGGCCTGAAGAGGCTTCTGCCTATACCCGCATTGGATTTTCCAACTTTTACAGGAAACAGCATGGAATGGGACCTGATGTCCCAGCCTCTTTTCCAGCTGTCACCCTGGCCTTTTCCAAGAAAAAAGGGACCAACGCGGTAAAGGTTGCCGAAAACATCCTAAACGAAATCCAGGCAATGCAGGAAAAGATTATCCCCCATGATATCCATGTTGAGGTAACCCGGAACTATGGCAAAACAGCCCAGGCTAAAGTCAATGAATTATTGAAATCCCTTGGATTTGCCATTGCATCTGTGGTGGTGCTTCTGGCCCTGACCCTTGGCTGGAAGGAGGCAGTGGTGGTGGCCCTTGCAGTACCCATCTCCTTTTCCCTGGCACTTTTTGTTAATTTCATGTTCGGATATACCATCAACAGGGTCACTCTTTTTGCCCTCATCCTTTCCCTGGGCCTGGTGGTGGATGATCCCATCACCAATGTGGACAATATCCAGCGCCACATAAAGAAAAAAATACTCAACCCCTTTAAAGCCACCCTGTTTGCCGTGGAGGAGGTCCTGCCTCCGGTAATCATGTCCACCATTGCCATTATAGTCTGTTTTACCCCGCTTTCCTTTATCACGGGCATGATGGGCCCCTATATGGCACCCATGGCCATTAATGTGCCCCTGACCGTAACCTTTTCAACCCTATGTGCCCTTACCATTGTTCCCTGGGTATCCTATCACCTCCTGAAAAACAAAAAAGAAAAGGAAACAAAACAAAGTACCTCCCCGGGTTTTGGTGCCAGGCTCTACAGGGCAAGCCTTCTTCCTTTTTTAGACAAAAGATTCATGCGAGCCCTTTTGTTCTGCCTGGTTCTGATACTTCTTGCCGGGTCCTGTGCCTTGGCCGTGTTCAGACTGGTGCCCCTGAAACTGCTTCCCTTTGATAATAAAAACGAGTTCCAGATCGTTATAGACCTGCCCGAGGGCAGTTCCCTTGAGCACACAGACCAGGTGGTAAAAAAATTTGAAGCCTATCTTCAGACTGTCAATGAGGTGACCAATTTTTCTTCCTTCACTGGAATTGCTTCTCCCATGGATTTCAATGGCATGGTCCGTCACTATTTTATCCGTGAGGGAAGCCACCTTGCTGATATTCGGGTCAACCTGGCCCATAAATCCCTGCGGGAACAGCAAAGCCATGCAATTCTTTTACGGCTTAGAAATGATCTTGAAAAAATTGCCAGGGAAAACCTGGCCGATATCCAGCTGGTGGAAGTTCCCCCTGGTCCGCCGGTTCTTTCAACCCTGGTGGCAGAGGTTTACGGCTCCTATGATACTTCCTATGATACGCTTCTAAAAAGCGCCCAGCAGGTAAAAGAAATCATGGAAGAAGAACCCTTTGTAACAGATATCCAGATAATGACGGAAACCAACAGTCCCAGGATCGATGTGGTGGCGGACCGGGAAAAGGCCGCTATCCACGGCATTGACACCAAAACCATCCTGGACACCCTGGACACGGCCATTGGCGGAACGGCCCGGGCCAGCCTCCACCTGGGTCCGGAACGTAATCCTTTGTGGATAAAAGTGATTTTACCCCGGGAAAAACGATCTGATATGGTATCCATTGCCAATATCCCCATCCGCTCGGGAACCGGGGTCATTATTCCCCTGGCTGAACTGGCCAGGGTGGTTGAAAAGCCCAATGAAACACCCATGTATCATAAAAATATGGAGCCCGTGGTATATGTGCTGGGAGAAATGGCTGGCAGGGCACCTGGAGAGGCTGTACTGGACATGAAAAACCGCCTGAAAAACATTCCCCTTGAAAAAGGTATAAAAGTAAACTGGGCTGGGGAGGGCGAGTGGAAAATCACCCTCAGGGTATTCAGGGACATGGGTATTGCCTTTGCTGCAGCCCTGGTGGGTATCTATTTTATTCTGGTCATAAATACTGGTTCCTATTTCCTGCCCATGCTCATCATGATGGCCATTCCCCTGACTATTCTTGGAATCATGCCGGGATTCTTTCTCCTCAACCTGTTTACCGACCCTGTGGGTGGATTCAATAACCCCATATTTTTCACTGCCACCAGCATGATCGGAATGATTGCCCTGGGTGGTATTGTCATAAGAAATTCCCTGGTACTTATTGAATTTATCCAGGAAGCTGTAAAACAGGGAACCCCCTTTAAGGAAGCCATCCTGGACAGCGGCGTGGTCCGTATGCGTCCAATTCTCCTGACCGCCCTGACAACGGCAATAGGAGCATTTCCCATTACCTTTGACCCGGTGTTTTCAGGTCTGGCCTGGGCTCTTATCTTTGGCCTCTTTGCCTCTACCATGTTTACCCTTTTGATCATCCCCATAACCTATTATGCAGTCTATAAAAAACAATTTGAACAAATGTAAACAAAATTGTTAAGGGATAAAAATTTGCATTATATGGGAAAATCGCCAGATCTGACCAGGCCATATATTTCCACTATCAATGATCCATCCAGCTCTTAAGCTGTTTTTGGCAGGACAAAACCAGGATCCATGGCCAGAAAATAATCCAGGTCATAGGGATCTAAAAGGAAATTACCCCCCAGGAAAAGATCCTTATCTCCCATGTCAATCAGGCATTTAACATTTAAGGTCTTGTCTTTATTTTCCCGGGTACCATTCAATGGGTTGCTGTTCTTTGTAACTGCTTTGAAATAATCTTGGGTATAGGGCGTTCTGATCCAGGTATGGCTGGGGTCTGAATCATCCTCTTCCACGGCCCAGCCGCTGGTATGCCATTCCATTTTTCCCAAAGGTGTGGCTGTACACAATTTTGGGATGTAACGGTCCGACAAATTGGCCCTTAGATAGCCATGGGCCTCAAAGGCCTGGGATATGGAGGTCCAATACTTTTTTGTGCCATGGATGGGATGGCAGGGGGTAAAGATATAATAGATCTCAGCCCCGGCATTTCTCAAAAGGGTAAACAATCTGCCAAGAACCTCACTGAACATCCGCAACACAGGGACTTTTTTCCTGACGCAGGCTTTTGTGCTTCCTGAAACAAAACCGGCAGTACACAGGGCAGTGCATATCCAGAAGAAAAATTACCCTGTTCTGATACATCTGCTCCAATAATCCCTGTTTAAAATGACCGTCAAATGTAATTTCATGCCCCATGGGGTCCAGCTCACCGGCAAAGGGAAGATACTGAGCAGCCACAGCCTCTGAAACCAGGGATTGCCGGATCACATGATGGGACAGCCGCACCGGATACAGATCCATGACCTGCTGCACATCCTTCTTATCCTGGTCAGCAAGATTGACACCTGCCTTTTCTTTGAGCTGATCAATTGTTTTTATTGACATGAAACCGTTTACAATATGACAGGCCTCAAGGAGCTGATATAAAAACAAAACAGAAAGGGGAATGGAGTTGATGACCATAGACTTTCTGGGTCCTGTGGCTGAGGCATTGCTGATGGTAAAACTATCTAACATCCAGCCAGTCCTATAATTTTATTTATTTTGAGGCAAAAATCACGATCAGGGATTTAGCAACACCATTGATCCCGCGCAGGGCGTGGGGAATGCTGGAATCAAAGTAAATACTATCCCCTTTTTCCAGCTTGTGGACCTGTTCTGCACTTCTGAATTCAACAATCCCTTTAAGGATAAAATGAAACTCCTCGCCCTTATGATCATTAAACAAAAGATCCTTTTCCTCCCTGGGTTCTATTTCCACCACAAAGGGCTCCATCTGCTTACCAACCATGGGATATGCCAGGGATTCCCATCGATATCCGATGCGGGATTCATTCTTGTGATGAAATAATTTTTTCACCCCGTACCGTTCATTTTTTTTCACTACCACAATCCGATCCTCCATGTTCTGGTCCCGGAAAAAATGAGAAATTTTCACACCCAGGGCAGTGGATATCTTAATCAGAGTGGCAATGGGCGGAGCAGCAATATTATTTTCTATCTGGGAAAGCAGGGGTTTTGAAAGGCCTGTTAAATCAGAAACCTCCTGAAGGGTCAATGCCCTTTGTTTTCGAAGGTTTCTGATCTTATTGCCCAGGTTCAGGGCGGCCACCTCTTCTTTGACTTTATGTTCCATCCTGGGCGGCATTGTTTTGAATTCTCCTTTTTGTTGTTATTTTTTTCAACATATTTAAAAAAAGAGAAAAAAGTTTAACATGACGAAACTTTCAGGGCAATAGGCTCACATAAATTTACTCCACTTCTTTGAAAAGGGATCAAGGCATTTTAATCTATGGATAGGGCCTAAGCTAACCCTGAAATTTATCCTTCTGGAAACTGGCGGCAGTATTCATACAAAACCATGTTGGCAGCAGAAGCTGCGTTGTAGCTGTGGGGCATTCCCCATACAGGGATTTCGATAACTTCATCCAGTAGCTTAAGGATATCATCCTTAATCCCAAGGCGCTCATTACCCACAACTAAAACTGATCGACACTTAAAAGAGAAGTGATGGATGTTCTGTGAATTGGAGGTTTGTTCTATCCCCACAATGGAGTAACCATCTGCTTTAAGTTTTTTTAGTACTGGACCTAAGGTTCTGTGGGTTGAAACTGTCAGCTCTGAGACGGCGTCTCTGGCAATTTTATTAATTAATGATGCATTCCCGCAAATAATCATTTTCTCCACAGCACATGCACTTGCAGTGCGAGCGATCTGGGAAATATTCACGTTGCTCCGCATGGGTGAGCATGCAACAATTAGCTGACGGGGCTGGACTAGACCTGTTCGAAATTTATGGCGCTGGTGTTCAAAATCTCCCATTATATAGCCTCTGTCTGATCTGTTTTGATAGCATCATCCATGCTTTTTTTATCATAAAATACAGTATCAAGATAAAGGCCTGAAGCGGGAGCTGTACCGGGCGCAGCCTTACGACTCTTTGCATCTATTATACGGGGAATATCATCGACTTTTGACCTTCCTTCTCCAACCTTAACAAGTGCTCGAATTATATTACGTACCATTTTATAAAGAAAACCGTCAGCAATAATTGAAAAGCACAGCAAGGAGTCTTCTTCTGTAAGCCTGAGAGAATGAACAGTTCTTACCGATGTTACCCTTTTATAGTTTGGAACTTTGGCAAACGAAGCAAAATCTTTAGTCCCTATAAAATATGGACAGGCTTTTTTCATAGCTTTAACATTCAATTTTTCAGGGACATACCAAACCTTTTCATTTATTTCAGATGGAAGCTTGGGGTGGTTCCATATTTTATAGATGTAACATTTTCCAATTGCGGATTCTCTTGCATGGAAGGTATCAGACATCTTCTTTAAACTGGTGATTTCTATGTTTTTATCAAGGACAGAGTTAAGATTAAACAAGGCCTCTTTTTTATTGATATCTTCTGGAAGACGAATAGATGCGACTTGTCCTGTTGCATGGGTTCCGCGATCGGTTCGTCCTGATCCTTCAACATTATGGCGCAATCCAAAGCATTTTGTCACAGCATGTTCTAATGCACCCTGGATCGTAGGCTTGTCTTTATGCCGTTGCCATCCATAGTAATTTTGCCCATAGTAATGAATATCCATCCTATAATTGGCAAAAGCTATATCATTATTAAACTCTGTCATTAAAAAACACCATTTGAGTTGCACCTGGGTAAATTAAATGATAACGGAATTCACCGTCCTTAAAGGGAATATGTACTTCAACGGAAAAATTCAGTCAAGGTTTATGATGGATAAGAACTTTGTTTTTTTTATTTTCATAGTCTTCAATAATGCTTGTTACAAGTTTATGTCAGACCACCTCATTTTTTTGAAAATTAAATAAACTCAATTCTATTTATTTTTTTTAATAGACCTTTAGCTTTTAGAGGGCCGGATTTTTTACCTGTTGGGGAGACCAATATTGATTGCGCAAAATATTGACCTGTGATAAGGCAATAATTTCAGACAATAAATACAACATATTGTTTTACTTAGGCAGCACGTACAAATAAGTTGTGCAAATTGCACGGAATTTTTGTTTGCTTTCAAGGCGGGGCAAGGTGCACATAACGAGCTATGTAAGCCTTGGCCTAACGAATAAAACAGACAAAAAAGCAAGCAAGGTGTATAAGTTATTTGGATTTGCTGCCTTACCTAAACCTTAGCGCTTTAATTTTTTATTCAAATAAAATAAGGAGAGAACATGGAACTTAAAGAAGAGCTGGAAGAAAAAGCCGAGGAGTGTGATGCTCCGGAAGAGTATATTGCCGTGGCAAAAGAAATTGTGGATGGACTTTCCGATAAAGAGTGGGCTGCCGAGCTTTTAGAAGAAGGTGCTGACTGGGCAGAAACCTTTGAAGACTCTGTAGCATATGCCAGGGCAAGCCTTGATCTGCTCCAGGATACAGAAACTGCCGCATCCCTTTTGGAACAGGGTAAAAATCTATGCAGTTCAACAGAGGACTTTCTAAAACTTGCTGCAGCTGCCCTGGAACTTAAACTTGAAGATGTGTCTAAAGAGATAATAGGTGCAGCAAGTACAAAATGTGTTAAAGTGACTGATTTCCTGGAGTTAAGCGATCATATCGCCAAAGTTCTCAAAGACAAAGAACTTGCGGAACAGACCATTGACAAGGCCTTTGCAAAATGTTCAAAAGCCGATGATTATGTATTGTTTGCAAAATCGGTTCTGGATATGTTCAAAGACAAAACCAGAGCGGTAAAAGTCTATGAAAAAGCAATGGAAAAGGCTTCAAAATCAGATGATTTCATAGTCCTTGCAGCCGGTGTTACCAATGACCTCCAAGATAATGATCTTGCCCGGAAAATTTATGAAAGTGCCCTGGCTTCCCTTGAATCTGGAGATGAGCTGCTTAAATTTGCCGAAACAGTTAAAGCCCAGCTGGATGATGCTGATTTTTTAATGTCAATTTATCAAAAAGCAGAAACAGTTTTTAAGTCTTTTTCAGATTATCTAAAACTGGCCAAGGCTGGATTTGAAAATACAGGAAATACCGCCTTTGCCTCTGCTGTTTATCAAAAAGCAGCAGCTACAAATCCGGACTGCGCTCAATTGGTTGATCTTGCCATTGCCATGGCAAAAGATCTCAAAGATACAGATGGAGCTGTACAGGTTCTCAAACAGGCGGAAGAAGCAGTAAAAAACAATGCAGACTTTATTAAAACAGCCCAGGCTATCCAGGATATTGTCACAAATGACGAAGACTGGACATCGGCAATTTCCTTCCAGCTGAAAAAAAGAGAAGAATTCAAAGACCTGTATGGGGATTTTATTTTAAGAGAACAGGAAAGCAAAACCAGTTTTCCCATGCGGGCACTGGCCCATGAAGTGTTTGAAAAGACAGGTGATACCTATTATTCAGCCAAGCTTTACAAGCTTGCAAAATCCCTTACCATTAATTTCAACGATTTTATCAAGCTTGCTGCCGATATCCACTCCGACCTGGGAGAGGAATCATGGGTTAGAAATATATATACAGAGCTCCTGGAAAAATGCACCAGCTTCAGTTTCTATGACGAACTGACTTCGGCCATTGCCAGTACAATTAAAGATGAGGCCTGGATTCGTGAAATATATAAGGGTATTGAAAATAAAAGCCAAAGCAACGATGACCTGATCAAACTCGCGTCCATTGCAATAAAAAAATTCAATGACAAGGACTGGGCATCAAAACTTCTGGCCAAAGCCGAGGAAAAGAGCAGCAGTGTGTTTGATTTCAGTTCTGTTGCCGGAGCTGTTTCCAAATGGATAGGGGACAATGAATGGGCAGGAAATCTCTATAACTCTGCAGAATCACTCTGTCAGTCAAAGCGGGATTATGCCCGATTGATTTCCCTTATAAAGAATCAGACCCAGGATATGATGTTCCTGTCAAACATTCTGCATTCAGCCCGAAAAAATCTTACATCCTTTGATGATCTATTGTTTTTGGCAGAAATTTATTTACTCCAGTTAAAGGACCCTGACACTGCTGCAAAAATATATGGGGAAGCAGAAGAAAAGGCTATTTCAAATCAAATGCTTTCTAAACTTGGCACAAGTCTTACAAGCCAAATGGATGATCCAAAATGGGGGTCCAGAGTTCTGCGAAAAATAAAATAAAAAGGATTGTTATCTAATATGCATGGTGTATTTATCATCCACTTCATCTTGAATTTTGGCTCTCAAGCGTTTAGATTCTTCCGGGAAACTCTTTTCAAGGGCTGCAAACCTGACTTCACCTCCAAGAAATTCCTGAATAGTGCCGTCTGGAGTTTTTGAATCAAGAATAAAGGGATTCTTGCCCTCTTTAATGAGTTCCGGGTTATATCTGTACAGGGGCCAATAGCCGGATTCAACTGCCAGTTTACCTTCCAGTTGTGATTTTCCCATGCCTTTTCTGATACCCTGGTTAATACAGGGAGCATAACAGATAATCAGGGAGGGACCAGGGTATTTTTCTGCTTCCAGAATGGCTTTCATGGTCTGGTTCTTATTGGCGCCCATGGAAATAGATGCTACATATACATACCCATAACTCATCATCATCCGGCCCAGGTCTTTTTTACTAATTTTTTTACCCGAGGCAGCATATTTAGCAATAGCACCCGTGGGAGTTGCCTTGGAAGACTGACCACCGGTATTGGAGTAAACTTCCGTATCCATAACAAGAATATTAATGTCGTCACCAGATGCCAGGACATGGTCAAGACCACCAAACCCGATATCATAGGCCCAGCCGTCTCCGCCAAAGACCCAATTGGATTTTTTTATAAACACATCTCTTTCATCATAGATCTCTTTTAAAAGTCCCTGGGTTTCATCCTTTAACAAATTTTTCATGGTAAAACCGAATTTTCTGGACTCTTCTGCATCATTTTTTCCAGCCAGCCAGCCCTCAAAGGCCTGTTTTACATCATTAGAAATATCAGTTTCAAGGGCCTTTTTCACCTTGACAGTAAGGGTCTTTCTTCTGGAATTTATGGCCAGCATCATTCCATAACCATATTCAGCTGCATCCTCGAACAAAGAACTTGCCCAGGCAGGGCCATGTCCTTCTTTATTGGTGCAATATGGGGTGGAGGGAGCTGATCCTCCCCAGATAGAAGAACAGCCCGTTGCATTGGCAATGGTCATTCTTTCACCAAAAAGCTGGGTTATCACTTTGACATAAGGGGTTTCACCACAGCCGGCACAGGCGCCGGAGAACTCAAGCAGGGGTTGAAACAGCTGGCTTCCTTTAACTGTTTCCCTTTTAAGTACATCTGTTTTAAAAGGTACGCCCTTGGAAAAATTATAATTGCTTTTCTGTATTTCTACCTGGGTGCCAAGGGGTTTCATTACAAGGGCAGTTGTTTTTGCAGGACATATATCAGCACAATTACCGCAGCCCTGGCAATCCAGGGGATTTATCTGCATTCTGAATTTAAACTGATCCATACCCTTACCTTTGCCCTCAAGGGTAACAAAGGATTCAGGGGCATTGTCCAATTCCTCTTCCGTTGCCACAACAGGAATAATGGCTGCATGGGGACATACAAAAGCACATTGGTTGCACTGGATACAATTTTCCGGAATCCATTCAGGAATATTAATGGCAACGCAAATCATCTCCACCCTGGGAAATTATTTTTTTCATGACTCCATCCACAAAGGGAGTGGCTTTGTCTGCTGTTTTTACTTCCCCTATCCTGTCTTTCCAGGATTCTGGTATATCTATCTTTACAAGATTATCCAGGGTTTTATCCACAGCCTCAATATTCATGTTTATAATTGCATCGCCTTTTTTGCCAAACATGACTTTTATATCTTCTTTGAGAAGCTTGATGGCCTGGTCCACGGGCAGTACATTGGCAAGATTAAAAAAACAGGTCTGCATAATCATATTGATGCGGTTGCCAAGTCCTACTTCACCGGCAATTTTTACGGCATCAATATTATAAAAATTCAAATTCTTATCATAAATAGTCTTCAGCACATCACCTGGAATATATTTTTCCATGTCCTCCAGGGACCATTCTGAGTTAAGAAGAAAAGTACCTCCGTCCTTGATTCCCTTAAGCACATCATAGAGTTCCATATAATTGGATTTATGACAGGCAACAAAATCAGGATTTTCAATCAAATAGGTGGATTGAATTTTCACGTCTCCAAACCTGAGATGGGATACGGTAAGGCCTCCTGATTTTTTAGAGTCATAGGCAAAATAACCCTGGGCGTATTTATCAGTGTTATCTCCAATTATTTTTATGGCTGACTGGTTGGCACCAACTGTTCCATCGGAACCCAGACCCCAGAATTTTGCAGAAATCGTCCCCTCTGGTGCTGGATCAAAACCTTTAACAACCTCAAGGGAAGTGTGGGTAACATCATCTACGATGCCGACGGTGAAATGATTCCTGGGAGACATGGATTTCATGTTATCGTATACAGCCTTGACCATGGAAGGATTGAATTCCTTGGAAGAAAGACCATATCGACCGCCAATTATTTTAGGACCTTCTCCATTTTCCATGAAAGCAGTACAAATATCAGTATAAAGCGGGTCTCCAATGGCACCAGGTTCTTTTGTTCTATCAAGAACTGTCAGGGTTTCAACACTTGCAGGAATAATATTTAAAAAAGCTTCAACATCAAAGGGTCTGTACAGGTGTACTTTAATAAGGCCAAGCCTTTCACCTTCATTATTAAGCCTGTTTATGGACTCTTCAATGGCTTCACAACCGGAACCCATGGCTACAATCACCCGATCTGCCTCTGAATCACCAACATATTCAAAAGATTTATAATACCGGCCTGTTAGGTCCCCAACCTTTTTCATATATTTTTTTACAATGGCTGGAATTTTCAGATAATATTCATTGGCAGCTTCCCGGCCCTGGAAATAAATATCAGGATTCTGGGCAGTACCCCTTGTATCTGGATGTTCCGGGTTTACCGCACGGCTTTTAAAGGCTTGATAGGCATCGTAATTAAACAGGGATGCCATATCATCATAGTCTATCATCTCTATTTTCTGGATCTCATGGGAAGTTCTAAATCCGTCATAGAAATGAAGAAAAGGAACCCTGGCTTCAATGGTGGCAAGATGGGCTACAAGGGCCAGGTCCTGGGCTTCCTGGACTGAATTGGATGCAAGCATGGCAAATCCGGTCTGCCGGGCCGCCATAACATCCTGGTGATCCCCGAAAATGGACAGTGCATGGGCAGAAATTGCACGGGCTGTAACATGGAAAACACTGGGAAGAAGTTCCCCGGCAATTTTATACATATTGGGTATTTTCAATAAAAGACCCTGGGATGCTGTAAAAGTTGTTGTAACAGCACCTGCAGCAAGGGAACCGTGAACAGCTCCGGCAGCACCGGCCTCAGACTGCATCTGTTTTATATCTAATATCTGGCCGAATATATTTTTTCTACCTTTTGAAGCCCAGGAATCTGCTATTTCTCCCAAAGGGCTTGAAGGGGTAATCGGGTAAATGGTAGCTACCTCACTCATGGCATAGGCCACATGGGTAGCTGCTGTATTCCCGTCAATGGTCTGCATTTTTTTTTCCATAATTATACCTCTTTGTATATTAATAATAGGAATTAAATCCAAATATAACCTGCAGTTTATACACTAAATTATTGAATTTGTAAATATTTAGAAAAAACAGAACTTTTTTACTGGTGTATATGGATCATCCTGTTCTTTTTATTATAAATATGTTATTTTATATTTTTTTTACAACAAAAAAATATTTATATTATTTTAATAAAGGAGTTTACATGGGTTTGATATCATCAACTCATTCCATGAGCCGTTACCACATTGAAGGAAAGTTTGAAACTGCGGTCATGGACGAAGTTAGAAACGGATTAATAAAAAATTCAATACCAAAACTGGAAAATGTATATGAAGAAATTTCAGCTGGATGGACCCCCTGTGAAAGTCCATATAATCCTGATTTTGAAAAATTTTCATTTATCTTTGGTAATTATTTCAGCTTTTCCTTAAGAATCGATAAAAAATCAATACCAGCCAAGTTGATCCAAAAGCACATGGCCCTGGAAATTGAAAAAAAAAAAGAGGAATCAGGCAGGGATTTTATATCCAAAAATGAAAAAACTGAAATTAAGGAAAAAATAACAGATATTTTAATGTATAAAATTCCTTCTATCCCCAGTATTTATGATGTGCTCTGGAATTATGAGGAAGGAAGTCTGTTTTTATTTACAACCCAGAAGGCTGCCAATGAATTTTTTGAAACCATATTTTTAAAATCTTTTGATCTTAAACCTATCCGTTTATTTCCCTATACCATTGTTGAAACAAAATCAAAATTGTCAGCTGATCAAAAAGAAAATGTACTATCCCTATCCCCATTAAAATATTGAAAGGTAAATCATGCTTGATATTGCAACCGCATATAATAAATATACATTTCTTGGTAATGAATTTTTAACCTGGATCTGGTTTCTTATTGAAAAACAAAAAAACCTGTCAACCATAATGGAATACAAGGAATCTATTACCCTGGAAATCGGCAATTCCATTGTTCTTGAAAATAATCTCGGAGATAAATCCAAGGAAAAAATCACCATTAAAGGAGACCAGGCAGGTCTTGAAGAAGGAACCACTGCCCTTAAAAAAGGAGCATGGGTCACAGAGATTAATCTTAAATGTAAAATAGGAGAAGAAGAGGAATATAAATTCACCATTAAGGGAGAAAGTTTTAATATAACCGGACTTAAAACTCCTGCTATCCAAACTTCAAAATCAGAAGACGAATTTGAGGGTATGATACTGGAAAAAACCTATTTATTACAAAAGATTACAGAAGTTATTGACACTCTTTTTTTAAAGTATGTTGAAAAAAGAATTTCAAATGATTGGAAAACCAAAGAATTTCAAGAAATTAGAAACTGGATTCATTCATGACAATAAAATGTTCAAAAATCAAAAATTTTAAACATCTTTAAAATTTTTGATAAAACCATCATTTTTTAGAATGAACACAAACTATTTTTCAACACATTAAAATATAAATAAGTACATAAATTCAGACTATTATAAAGTTATGAACTTTTAAACACCCCTTATTATTATTATTATCTCTTATTAAATATTTAATTAATAAAACCATATCTATTTAATAATTGATAAAACAAATTTTTTAATATAAATATTTAAGGATGTGCAATTTTATGAAAAAGGATTTTAAATGAAATTTTCGTTTAATAAAAAAAATATTCTGGAAATTCTATCAAAAATCCAGGGAATTACAGGAAGGAAGACAAATTTAAGTATTACATCTGATATCCTGGTTAAGGCGATGGACTCACAAATCACTATTATTGCCAATGATATGGAAACTGTTTTTATTGGTACCTATAATGCCCAGATAGAAACAGAGGGAATCCTGTCCATTAATTCCCAGAAATTTTTTGAAATTATCAGGGAATATCCTGAAAATGAAATTTTGGTAAATGAAATTGAAAACAGGTGGGTGGAAATCGGAAAAGGAGATAGTTTATACCATATTGTTTCATCTGATTATGAAAATTTTCCCGAAACCACTATGATTGAAGATGTCAATTTTGTTGAAATTTCAGCCATGGATCTTAAAAAAATGGTAGCTGTTTCTTCCGTTATAGGGTTTTCAAATGAAGAAAAAAGAATTTATGTTCTGGGGTCTTTGATTGAAAAAATAGTTTATCAAGGCCAGGAAAGATTAAGAATTGTTTCTACTGACTCCAAGCGCCTTAATTGTTATGATGCAGAATTTAAAGGTGAATTAAACCTGCCCGATGAAAGTATTATTATTCCCAAAAAAGGATTGGGTGAACTGAGCAAGTTTATTGACAGTAATTCCGACCTTATAAGGGTAGGTGTTAAGGATAATAATTTTATTTTTCAGCGGGCAAATGAAACCATTATGATTAAGCTCTTGGAAGGAGATTATCCAGATTATAAACCGGTTATCAATTCCGATGAAATGATACCCATTGAAATGGATAGAACTATGGTTTCATTTTTGATGAGACGGGTAGCCATCTTAACTTCTGATGACTATAAGAGTGTTATTTTAAATTTTAAAGAAAATGAACTGGTTGTAACAATAACAAATCCAGAGATAGGTGAATCAACAGAGCGCATAATGATTGGTTATTCAGGTGAAGAAGTAAAAAGCGCTTTTAATCCAAAATATTTTATGGATGCATTGAAACTATTTGAAAATTCCAATGTGGTCCTGCATATAAAAGATAATAGAAGCCCCTGCATTATCAAAGATATTGATAATGATCAACTCGTTTGTGTAATTATGGCGATGCATATATCATAAAGTAAAGGTCACACGTGGAAAAAAAAGAAGTAGATAAAGAGTATAGTGCGGATAGTATAAAGGTTCTTGAAGGACTTGAAGCAGTTCGTAAACGTCCTTCCATGTATATTGGAAATGTAGATTTACAAGGTCTTCATCATCTGGTTTATGAGGTCGTGGACAATAGTATTGACGAGGCCATGGCAGGCCAGTGTGATACTATTATTGTTACCATTCATACAGATATGAGTGTGAGCGTGGAGGACAACGGCCGGGGTATTCCCGTTGAAATGCATGAAACAGAGCACATTCCTGCCTGTGAAGTGGTAATGACGAAACTCCATGCCGGCGGTAAATTTGATAAAGATTCCTATAAAGTATCAGGTGGCCTCCACGGAGTTGGTATTTCCGTAGTAAATGCACTTTCAGAGCTTCTTGAAATGGAAGTTTATAAAAATGGTAAAATATATCATCAGACCTATTCAAAGGGTAATAAACTCACGGATTTGAAGATCATCGGTGATAGTGAAAAAAGGGGTACAAAGATAAAATTCAGCCCTGATTTTTCCATTATGAACGAAAATGAATTTGTTTATGAAACCCTGACCAGAAGAATGCGGGAACTGGCTTTTTTAAATAAAGGAGTCAGGATAATAATAGAGGATGAACGGTCTGCTGAAAAAGATGATTTTTACTATGAAGGAGGAATTATTTCCTTTGTGGAATATTTGAACCGTTCATGTACACCGCTACATGAACCCATTCACATTGAAGGGGATAAAAAAGATGTCCAGATAGAGGTGGCTATCCAGTATAATGATACTTTTAAGGAAAAACTTTATTCCTTTGCCAATAATATCCGCACCATAGAAGGCGGATTCCATGTCTCCGGTTTTAAAGGGGCTTTGACCCGGACTGTGAATTCCTATATTACCTCTGGTTCAAATAATCTTCCCAAGAATATGCAGAATATAAAAATAAGCGGGGATGACATGCGGGAAGGTCTTTCCGTAATTATCTCAGTAAAACTCATGGAACCACAGTTTGAAGGACAGACCAAAACAAAACTTGGGAATAATGAGATCAAGGGAATTGTAGAATCCCTTCTCAATGAAAGTCTGGGTCACTATCTGGAGGAAAATCCAACTATAGCAAAAAAAATCATTGCCAAGGGCGTTGATGCAGCCCGGGCCAGAGACGCTGCCAAAAGAGCCCGGGAACTGGCACGAAAAAAAGGAACTCTTCTGGATTCCACCCTGCCTGGGAAACTTGCTGAATGTCAGTATGCTGATCCTGCTGAAAGGGAACTTTTCCTGGTTGAGGGTGATTCTGCCGGAGGTAGTGCCAAACAAGGCAGGGACAGACGTTTCCAGGCAATTCTTCCCTTAAAGGGTAAGATTCTAAATGTTGAAAAAGCCAGGTTTGACAAAATTCTGAGAAGTGATGAAATTAAGAATATTTTTACGGTTCTGGGAACAGGGGCTGGCAGGGAAGAATATGATATTGAAAAATTAAGATATCATAAGGTTGTCATCATGACCGATGCCGACGTAGACGGTTCCCATATAAGGACCCTTTTATTAACATTTTTTTATCGCCAGATGCCGGATCTGATATCCAATGGATATTTGTATATTGCCCAGCCCCCCCTGTTCAGGGTTGGCTCCAGAAAAAATGGTACATATCTTAAAAATGAAGAAGAGTATTCAAATTATCTGGTAAAACGTATTTCGTCCCAGAAAAACTTATTTATAAATAAAAATAATGAGCCTCTTTCTGAGGAAGATTTTTATGAATTTCTTTTAAATCTTACAGATTATTATGATGCTCAAAATTTATTAAAAAAAAGGGATTATGATACAGATCTTTTATTTATTCTCATCAAAAAAGGGGTAAAAGATAAATTTTTTCTTGAAAAAAGAGAACATTTAGAAACCCTTGCCACTGAAGTTGCTATCCAGGGATATAAGGTCGGGGAAATAGACTATGATATGGAAAGAAGCATTCATGAGATGGATATTTATGATAAATCCGGTAAAAAATTATTGGTAAGGGTTGGCAGGGAAATTCTTGCAACCAATGATTATAAGAGAATGCTTAAAAATTATGAAAAAATAGAACAATTTGATCGCCCCCCATTTACAGTTTCCTCCAAGCAGACAGATGCCAAAATAAAAACAGAATTTTATAACATAATAGAACTTCTTGAATTTATAATTTCTGAAGCCAAAAAAGGAATTAATATTCAGCGCTACAAAGGTCTGGGTGAAATGAATGCAGATCAGCTCTGGGAGACAACCATGAATCCGGAAAAAAGGATCATGCTCAAGGTGGATATTGAAGATGCTGAAAAAACAGATGAAATTTTTACCCTGTTAATGGGAGAAGAAGTGGAACCTAGGAGAAACTTTATTCAGAAACATGCCCTTGAGGTGTCTTCCCTGGATTTTTAAGATATAAAATTTAACTTGATAATAAATTTATAATAAATTTTATTTATTATGTGAATAGTATTCATTAACTTATATATCCACACCCAAAAGGAGGATATCATGAATAGACCTATTCACAGGATAATTGATGAACAGATAAGAAGGTGGGAACAGGGAAGAATTAAAGCCCCGCCACTGGTTCAAAACATAAATTTAATAAAAATTTCAAGGGAATCAGGAAGTAGAGGCCAGGAAATAGCTGAAAAACGGGCTGAAAAAACAGGATTTGACCTGTTCCACCATAAAATTCTGGAATCTATGATTGAAACCTCTAAAAAAAGCAAAGCACTGCTGGAAACCCTTGATGAAAAAGGTATGAACATTGTGGACGATATTGTATCCGCCCTGGTTAATGAACATCACCTCTGGCCGGATGAATATTCAAAACTTTTGCTCAAAATTTTAAACACTATTGGAAAACATGGAAATGCCATTTCCTTGTTATGAAGGATGCCAAAATATTCACTCGGAGTTTTTATAAACTCCGAGTGAATTATATAAATTACTTTATTTTATATCTCCAGCCCTGTTCATCCATACGGTTTATAAAATCCACGATATAATCCACAAGAACATCTTTCATCTTCTGGCCTTTTTCAGCAGTTGCTTTTTCAGGGGCCCCGCTGGCACCAAAATCAGTTAATTCGGAGAAATTCCATATCAGCTTTACATTATTATCCATATCAGGAATCATTCCTTTGGCTCTGCTTATATCACAAAGTTCTGGAAACATAGCAAGCCCTATGGATGTTTCGCCTTCACCACCATGTCCCATTCCATTCCAGACTTCAAATGTATCAGGGGGAAGAAGGTTACCAGCCGTAATCCACCAGGCATCCAGCACTGCCAGGTTAAAATCAGGATTTTTTATCTTGACCTGCCTTGCAGCAATTTCAATGGCAGCAATATTACCATCATGGCCGTTGATAATCATCACCTTATTGATTCCCCAGTGGATAATAGATTCAAGCATCTCCTTGATGACTTTTATCAGGGTTTCATCTGTCAAAGATATACACATGGGTTTATGCCTGTAATGACCGCTCATGCCAAACCATAATGGCGGGGCTGCAACTGTATTTTCAAGCCGGGAGGCCAGTGCATGGGCAATATCATAACTTACCAGAGAATCGCATCCAAAGGGCAGATGTGCACCATGGCTTTCAGTGGAACCAATGGCCATAATAATCTTATCAATTTTAGCTTCCTGAAAAGAGTGTTCATTCAACTCTTCAAGCTTTACAGTTTTCATTTCATATTCCTTTACAATACGACAATTCGTTTATTTTACAGTGGGGAACCAGATTTCTTCCACACTGTATTTTCCTTTTTTCACACTGATAATTGAAACACCTTTTACCGGAACCCCACTGGGCCTTGTATAGGAGATTTCACCTGTAACCGCTTTAAATCCCATTGTTTTGGCAAGACTTTCCTTTAAAGCTTTGGGTTCTGCTGAATTTGCTCTTGTAATGGCGTCTGCAATCAGGGCTACCGCATCATATCCAAGAGGAGCAAAGGCATTTTCAGGGGCCACACCATATTCTTTTCTATAGTCTTCAACAAATTTTATAACTTCCGGTCTGGGATCTTCCCTATAGGTATGGGTTGAAAAATATACATCATTTGCAAGTTCTTTTCCTGGAACTGTTACAATAAGTTCTGTATCAAAACCATCACCGCTGACTATGGGAAGGGTCAGTCCACTTTCCCGGATCTGTTTTGTTGTAAGGCCTGCTTCATTGGGTATGGAGGAGATAAAAACGGCATCTGGTTTAGGTGAAGTGTTTTTGAGCCTTGCAATCTGGGCTGAAAAATCTTTGTCTCCCATCATGAAAAAGTCTTCCAGGACAATTTTCATTCCAAGTTCCTGGGCACGTTGTTTGTAAAATCTGGAAAGGGTTTTTGTAAAATCCATTGAATTGTCTGTCCATACAGCCACATTTTTTACACCAAGGGATTTAAAGGAATAATCCGCTATGGCAAAGGACTGATCATCATCTCCAAAGGGAACCATGAACATGCAGTCACCGATCATCATGGGCAGAGTGGGCAGGGTGGCCCCGGAAGTAACAAAGGGGATACCTTTTTTCTGGAACAAAGGGGCTGAGGGAAGAACAAAAGAAGGGTCACTGTGACCTATACCGGCAATAACTCCCTTGCTTAGAAGTTTTTTAGCACCGATTGCAGCAGCTTTCTGATCTGTTTTTGCATCCACAGATAAAAGTTCTATCATGCGGCCGTCAAGCAGTCCGCCATTTTGATTAATGATCTTTACAGCAAGCTGGGCACCACGCAGAGAGGGCGTATCAATTGAAGACATTCCTCCCGTAAGGCTGTATAATGCACCTATTTTAATAGGTTCGGCAGAAAAACAAGGGGCTGCCAGGGTAATTGACATAAAAACCAGAGCAATAATTAATAAACATTTTTTCATTTTAAAATCTCCTTAATTTTGATGTTTATGTTTTCCCATGACAAAATCGGGTTCCTTTGTCCCGAATATGCCGCTGGGTTTAAAAATAAGAATAAGGATAAGAATCAAAGACATAACAATCTCACCCACTCCATATATACCGAAATTTTCTTCCAAAGGCCGGAAACATTCATTGGTCAATGTAAAAATAATGGCTGCTGTTATGGAACCGGTGATACTTCCTGTTCCACCTACAACCACCATGACAACAATATTAAACGACATGATAAGGGAAAATGAGCCCGGGGTCATGGCCGTAATCAGATGTCCCCATAAACCTCCTGCAACTCCGGCAAAAAAAGCACCTGCCGTTAGAGCAAAACTGCGGGTATAGAACAAATTTATACCAAGGGAGTTGGCAGCCATCTCGTCTTCTCTAACCGCAAGCATTGATCTGCCAAGGGAAGAAAATTTAATTTTCCAGCAAATATAAATAGTTACAACAACCCAGCCTGCGACCCAGTAAACATTGGTAAAATCCTCAAGTCCGTTTAATCCAAGAGGTCCACGGGTAATGGAATCTGCATTGTTTAACAATACCTGAATTATGATAAGAAATCCCATTGTTGCAACGGCCAGGTAATGTCCCTTGAGCCGAAGGACAGACAATCCAACCATTAGAGCTACAAGGGCTGCGCAGCAGCCACCAACCAGAAGTGCTGGAAAAAAAGGGAGATGAAGTGAAACCATCCATTGGGGTAGATCCGGCAGGAATAAGGGTTTTTTTTGAATGGAAAAGGTTAAAAGGGCAGTGACATACCCGCCAATGGCCATAAAAGCAGGGTGCCCAAGGGAAAAAAGGCCGGTAAACCCATTGGTCAGATTCAGGCTGACGGCCAGTATAATGTTGATGCCGGTAAAGCAGACAATGGCAATCAGATAATCATTTGCAGTTTTATCCATAAAAAATGAGAAGACAACCAGGAATATGATCATGAAGGCAAGACTGTATCTGGGACGATTAGTTTTCACTAGGCTCTGTCCTCCATATTTTTTCCCAGGAGTCCGTTGGGCATGGCAATTAAAATAATAATAAGTGAACCAAATACAAAAGCATCTCTGTATGAAGAATAAATTGGTGGTAAAAGACCCACAAAAAGTACTTCTGCCAGTCCCAGTATAAATCCGCCAAGAATGGCACCCGGAATTGATCCAACTCCACCAATAACGGCTGCAACAAAGGATTTCAGCCCTGGAATATAACCCATTAAAGGATCTATCTGTCCAAATTTTCCTCCCCACATTAATCCTGCAATGCCTGCAAGACCACTTCCTATGGCAAACGTGGCCATGATTGTCTTGTTGATATTAATTCCCATTAACCTTGCCACATCAATATTTTCAGCCGTTGCCCTCATGGCAATACCCAATTTTGTTTTTTTAACCAGAAGAATAAGGGCTATCATAAGAAAAATAGCGGTCAAAATAATAATAAGATCAACTACTCTGAAGCTTACAGGTCCCAATTGAAACAGGGTCTGCATATAATCGGGAAAACTGAAATTTCGCGGCTGGGCGCTTAAGGTGAGTATTCCAAGATTCTGGAGCATGATGGAGATACCCAGGGATGCGATAAATCCGGTTACTTGAGGTGCACCCCGCATTGGCCGAAAGCTGATTCTTTCAATGAGTATCCCCACACTGCAGCCGGTTAAAAGGACAAAGAATGCAACCAGGGGGAAGGGGAGACCTGCGGTTTCCATAAAGGCCAATGTTGCAAAGGCACCAATCATGACAATATCGCCATGGGCAAAATTAATAAGCCGGACAATACCGTAAATCATTGAAAATCCGATTGCAACTAGGGCATACATACTTCCAAGTATCACACCATTGGCCAGCTGCTGCGCAATGTACCCTGAGTCCATCATTCACCTCCAAGGTAGGCTTTTTGTACCATGGGATTACGGGCAAGGTCTGAACTTTTGCCGTAAAGAGCTACAGAGCCTGTTTCAAGAACATATGCCCTATGGGAAAGCTCCAATGCCATAACAGCATTTTGTTCCACAAGCAGGATGGTCACACCCTGGGAATTTATTTTTAATAGCATATTGAAAATGGTCTCAATGATAAGGGGAGCAAGCCCCAGGGAAGGTTCATCCAGGATCAAAAGTTTTGGCCGGCTCATAAGGGAACGGCCAAGGGCAAGCATCATCTGCTCTCCGCCTGAGAGGTTTCCTGCTGCCTGATTTGATCGCTCCCCAAGTATGGGGAACATTTTGTTGACAATTTGAAGATCCTTTTCTATTTCATTGTCTGAACGCAGATAAGCGCCCACAAGTAAATTTTCTTTTACGGAAAGCTGGGAAAAAATACCCCTTCCCTCGGGACATTGGGAAATCCCTGCTCCAACGATTTGTTCTGGTGCCATGGAAGAGATATCAACTGCTGTTTTACCTTTTCTCGATGAATAGAGTATTTTTCCTTTTTCAGGTCTCAAAAGACCTGAAATTGTTTTTAAGGTGGTTGTTTTTCCAGCACCGTTTGCACCTATCAAAGCTATGATTTCCCCATGACCTACATGGAGATCCACCTGGTGCAGCACATGGGTTTTCCCTCTGTAAACATCAATTTTTTCAATTATCAGCATGTATTTTTTCCTTTGATGAACCAAGATATGCCTTGATAACATCAGGGGAGTTTTGAATCTCTTCCGGGGTTCCGCTGGCAAGCATAAGTCCCTGATTCAGAACCTGGATACGCTGGCAGAGATTCATCACCAGACGCATGTCATGCTCGACAATTAAAATGGTCATATTGTAGTCTAAATGAATTTTTTTTATGGTGTTCATGAGGGCCCTGGTTTCCTGGGGATTCATTCCAGCGGCTGGTTCATCAAGGAGCAAAAGTGTTGGATCTGTAGCAAGTGCCCGGGCAATTTCCATTCTTCTTTGATCACCATAGGGAAGCTTTTTGGCTGGTTCATATATAAGACCTGTAAGACCCATCATTTCAGCAAAATCCAATGCTTTCCGGTTAATTTTTTCTTCGGTTTGACGAAATTTTACCGAGTGGCAGATGGTATTAAATAATCCAAGGCCATGGTGCATGTGAAAGGCTACTTTTATATTGTCCAGAACACTGAGTTCACCGAAAAGCCTTATATTCTGAAAGGTTCTTGCAATTCCAGTTCTGCTTGTCTGGGAAGGAGAATATTTTGTGATATTTTTTGAATTAAAAAAAATTTTTCCGGAACTAGGTTTTAAAACACCCGACAAAAGATTGAATACCGTGGTTTTACCGGCACCATTGGGACCAATCAGCCCCACCAGCTCACCTTGCTCCAGATTCAGGTTAAAATCAGATACAGCCACAAGCCCACCGAATCTTTTTTCCAGGCCTTCCACCTGGAGCAAATAATTTTTCTGGGCCAAGGTTTTCTCCTTTTTTATTATTACATGGATCAGGATCTGAATTTTATTCACAAGGATACAGATATCTAATAATTTTTTAGGGTTATGGTAGATATATTAAATTGGTATGTAAATATAGGAAAAATAGAGTTTATATATAGGTAAAACCTATATGTTTTTAAAAAATAGAACTATTGAAGGGTAATTTCGTTGAGATAGGCCACCAGGTTAATTTTTTTACCCAGCAATCCCAGTTTTTTTCTAAGGTTTTGACGGTGAAATGAGATGGCATGTTCAGATATGTACAATAAATCTGCAATTTCCATATTGGTTTTTCCCATTTTAATCAAGGCTGCAACTTCCATTTCCCTGCGAGTAAGTCCCATTGCCCTTGCATAAAGTCTGCCTGAAAACTGGGAGGTGATCTCATTTAAATTGGATTCAATAACATCTGCCAGGGCCTTTTGTTGAATGGCCAGGTTGGTTTCTTTTAATTTTTTTAGATAGGGCATTACCAGTGAATTAATATTATTAAGCACGCTTTTTTCAAATTTTTCCCTTTCGGATTGACGATGATCCAAAAGGACTTTCAGTGCAGTATTGGATTCTTCCAGCTTGGCAGTTCTGCGCTGTACCATATTTTCCAGGTTTTGTGTCATCTTACGGAGTGCAAGGTGAAGTTTTACCCGTGCCAGAACTTCTTCTTCCTGAAAAGGTTTGGTAATATAGTCCATGCCACCGGCTTTAAATGCCTGAATTTTATCATCAGGTTCTTCAAGGCCACTGATAAAAATAACAGGTATTGAGCAGGTGTCAGCATCATTTTTCAATTGTCTGCATACCTCAAAACCATTTATTTCCGGCATTTTGATATCCAGAATAATAAGGTCTGGACGCTGCAGGGAAATTGCATTCAGAGCCACACGCCCATTTAAGGCCTGTCTCACCCTAAATCCCTGAACCGATAAAATATTTGAGAGAAGTTTAAGGCTTTCCGGGCTGTCATCAATGACCATGATGATTTCTTTACCCGGGACCAGGCTGTCAATACTGGAGAAATTTTTTTTCATTTATAATTTTCCAAAGATAGGTTTTTAATCAATTTTAGTCAATATATCTTCAAACCTGAACCTGCCAGCCATTGTTGTTAATGCATCTGCCGTTTTATTGTCAAGAATACGGATTTTTTCAATACATGCCATGGTACGTTTAAAATTGAGTTCAGCAGCAGCCGATTTCAGCTCCGCAACCAATGGCTCCGGTAAATTCTCCTGGAAACCTGATTCCAGAGACGTTTCATTGGAAATATAAACAGACTTTTCAATTGTTTTTTCTTCGTATATATATTGTACACCAAGGTACTGGGTCAGCAAGGCAAACAATTTTGTTTCATCATAGGGCTTAAGAATAAAGTCATCGCATCCAGCCGCCAGTATATCAAGGTGCTCGTTTTCAAAAGCATGGGCCGTGAGTGCGATGATGGGCGTGCTGTCACCTTCCCTGGCGGCCTTAATTTTTTGAGTGGCAGTTATTCCATCCATTATGGGCATGCGGATATCCATGAGAATAAGATGGGGGCTATATTTAAAAAATATTTCAACGCCTTCTTCACCATTAGCTGCTGTGTGGACCTCAAACCCAATTGTTTGAAGCAGCCGGGTCAGTATCATCCGGCTTTCTTTATGATCCTCTACAAGTAGAATTCGGTATACAGGCTGGTCCGGCGCCAACCCAATGGGGCGGTTGATTGTTTCTGTCCTGGGTAAATCACCAGAATTCGCCACCTGGACGGGCAGATCAAACCAGAAACTTGACCCTTTGCCTTTTCTGCTTTTTACCTGTAAATTACTTCCTACGATTTGAACGAAATATTGACTGATGGCCAAACCAAGCCCGGTTCCGGTCTTTTTATCTGTTCTGGGGCCGTCCTGGGTAAATGGATCAAATATGATGTTGATATTTTTTTTATCAATACCAATACCGGTATCTGTTATTTTAAACCGAATCCATAAATCCGGCTTATGAAAAGGCTGGTTTCCATTTTTTAATGGGTTTGGGATGATAGATCTATTTTTTTTTGAGACATTCAACACCACACTTCCCTCATGGGTAAAGTTTATGGCATTGCCAAGCAGATTAAAGAGTATCTGCCGTAATTTTCTTTTGTCTGTTCTTATATATTGGGGAAGATCCAAAGATTTTTCAAAAAAAAATAAAATATTTTTTTCAACAGCACGCTGTTGAAACATCATGGCAATACCTTTTAAAAAATAGATAAGATCAAAGTTTTCAATATTAAATGAGGTCTGCCTGCTTTCAATTTTGGACATATCCAGCACATCATTGATTAATTCCAGCAGATGGTCTCCGCTGCGATGAATAAGGCTCAGGTTTTCAAGCTGTTCCGGAGTGATCTTGGGATCTCTTTCCATCAAATGACTGAACCCCAATATGATGTTTAACGGGGTTCTCAGTTCATGGGACATGTTGGCTAGAAATTCTCTTTTAGCCTGGTTGGAGGTTTCAGCTGTTTCCTTGGCTTTGACCAAATCCAGGGTACGGGCTGATACTTCGGCCTCTAAATTTTTTTTGGCTTTTTCAATATCTCCATAGTTTTTTTTTAAGCGGTTTTCCATTTCCATAAATGTTCGAACCAAGAGCCCCACTTCATCCAGGCGTGGATGAAGTGAATTCAATTTTTCCAATGATCCATCCAGACCGGGCTGATTTCCAGTGGTTGCATCGAAACTCTTCACTGTTTTAGTCAACAACCCCAGGGGCAGCGCGACATTTTTGTGAACCACCAGATAAATTATGAACAATGCCGTTACCAAAGAACCCAAACCAACCACCACCATAAAATAGGCATTCTTTATAATTTTTTCCTTGAACAGGGATTTGGAATAAATAGAGATAAAATACCAATCAGGGCCTTCTATCTTTGTTACAGCAATAAATTCATCATTTTCAACATTATCAAGGATGGTTGGAAAGGTTGAGGCTGATTCTATCTTGTTGAAAATGGATAAAAGTTGTTTGTCTTTTGCAGACGCAATGGTGAATTTTGTATCCTGGGCTGAAGTAATTTCCGCCATTTTATATGGATGTACAATGATACGGCCGTCCTGGCCGATGATGATACTATAGGAAGCGATCAGGCTGTCGCTTAAAGTACGGTTGAATAGATCATTGCTCTTGATATCTGTTCCAACTATACCGATTTGTCTGCCATTAATATCAATGGGCAGGGCTGAGGAGATCATCCAGTGATTTGCAGGGGAGTCAAAATAAATACCCGTCCACACAAGATTTCGAAGAGGATTGTTTTTCTTTTTTGTACCAGAAAACCAGGATTCATTTTCCCAGTTATGATTCGCTGAAATATTAAGGCTCCATGGAATTTCAGGCCAATAAGTCAAAGAGACTTTTTCCGGTGCAACAAACCAGAGGTTCACAAACCTGGAACGCCATGCCGGACCATATTTCAATAGCAGGTCATAGGCAATTCCCATACGACGCTGGATTTCTCTTGTGGCCTCAACCCCAGGAGCCATAATAATTCCAATTCCCTGCTCAAAGCTTCCATTTTCAGTCCACACACCATCAAAATATTGACGAAGAGAACGTATGGTTCCATCCTTTTTCTTTTCCATATGGGATTCAAACCAATGTTCGAAATCAAGTTTTGGATTTGTTTCATATTGAAATAAGAATTCATTTTTTAAGCGAATTAAATTATCCTTGGCCAGACAAAAAAGTTCGCTCTCCCGTTTTCCCCGTTGAACAATATACTCCAGTAACTGGTCGTAAAACTGAACCTCTGTTTTTTTAATCAGGTAATTGTAGGTGATGGAGGTGGAAACAAGAATCAGGAAGGCAAATAAAAAAAATAGTCGTTTGATAATTGTACGGGACAGGGGCACCGATCTGATATTAGACGGGTCAAATGAGCTATAACTGTTTTTTATATTTTTCATTTAAAGGGTGCAAAATAGCTTGTTATAAGACTCATCTTCCAGGAGGTATGGTCATATTTTCCATTGCTTTTTTCATCTGGCGGACAGCCTGTTTCAGACGCTCTTCATTTTCCACCAGGGCCAGGCGAAGATATCCTTCCCCTTCTTCGCTGAATCCGATTCCCGGGGCAACGGCAACATTGGCGCTGTTCATCATTTCAATGGCAAATTTCATGGACCCTATTTTATCAAAGGGCTTGGGAATTTTTACCCAGACAAACATACCAGCCCTGGGTTTGGTAATATCCCAGCCGATCCGTTCAAGACCTGAACATAAAACATCTCTTCTTGTTTCATAGACCCTGGCCAATTCCGGGATTGTATCGTCACAATCTCGTAAGGCAATAATTCCAGCCACCTGGATGGCTGAAAAAATACCATAATCAAAATAGCCCTTTATTTTACCCAGGGCCTGGACTATTTTTTCGTTGCCCACACAATATCCGATTCTCCACCCGGCCATGTTATAGGATTTTGAAAAAGAGCCGAATTCAACCCCGATATCCTTTGCTCCATCCACCTCAAGAAAGCTGGGGGCCTGGTATCCGTCAAAGGTTATTTTTGAATAGGCGAAATCATTGATCACCATGAAATTAAACCGTTTGGCAAGTTTTACCACTTCCTTGAAAAATTCTTTATCCGTTACAACTCCGGTGGGGTTATGGGGGTAATTCAGCATTAATACTTTTGGCTTGGGATAACAGGACTCGCAAATATTAATGATCCTGTCCAGAAAGCCTTTTTCAGGTTCAATGGGTATTTTCATTACATTGGCGCCGGCAATAACAGCAGCATATATATGGACGGGAAATGCAGGGGAAGGTACCAGAACAGAATCTCCAGGTCCCATTATGGCCAGACAGAGGTGGGAGATTCCTTCTTTGGAGCCAATGGTGAAATAAGTTTCTTTTTCAGCATCCAGATCAATATTATAATGCCGTTTATAATATTTTGAGATTTCAATTTTTAAATGGGGCATACCCGAGGTTTCAGGATATCTATGGGACCTGGGGTCCTTGGCCACTTCCACCAGCTTTTCAATCACGGCAGAAGGGGTTGAATCCATGGGGTTTCCCATACCAAGATCAATGACATCATCCCCTTTTCGTCTCTTATCCATTTTCATTTTATTGATCATGCCAAACAAATAGGGCGGTAATTGATCCATGCGGCTTGCAAAACGAATGATATTATTATCTTCCAAAACCAGGCTCCTTTTTTTTAAAAATATATTTAAGGACAGGAAGTAAGGAATATATCAGATTTTATTTATAGAATAAAAGCAAAAAAGAATATTATTTTGCCTGATTGCCAAGGGGAATAAAAAAATGGTATTTAATTCAGGAATATTTCCAGGAATAGTAAGACAGGAATAGTAATCAAAATAATTTTTAATTCCAGTTTTTGTAAAAGGGGGATACCATTAAAGGCTTTGTCATTGCTGCCACAGGCAGTGGAACTGGAAAAACCACCATCAGCCTGGCTATTTTATCCTATCTAAAGTCAAGGGGAATAAAGGTGGCACCGTTCAAGGTGGGACCGGATTTCATAGATCCGGGTCACCATGGAAAAATTGCAGGCAGAACAAGTTTTAACCTGGATTCATGGATGCTGCCCAGGGAGTATAACCAAAGGCTGTTTATGGAAAAGTCCAGGGGCATGGATCTGGCTGTGGTGGAAGGGGTTATGGGGCTGTTTGACGGGTATGATGCTCTATCAGAAACAGGATCCACAGCCCAGATGGCCAAATGGTTGAACCTTCCTGTGGTGCTTATTGTAAGCGCCAGGGGAAAGGCCAGGAGTGCAGCTGCCATTGTCAAGGGGTTTGAGGAGTTTGACAGGGATCTGAATATTGCCGGGGTAATTTTCAGCCAGACAGGCAGCCTTCGGCATTACGAATACCTTAAAGATGCGGTGGAGCAGAATTGCAAGACCCCCTGTCTGGGATATATGCCAAATAATGAAAAGATCACAATGCCCGAGCGCCATCTGGGGCTGATGACAGCCGATGAACTGGAGATTTCCCCTGAAACGATTTCCATTCTTGTTTCCATGGTAAAAGATCATATCAACATGGATGGATTGATCAAAAATCTGTCCCCAGTGAAGTTTATTGGGTATGGTTCATATCTTTTAAAGCCTGACCAAAAAAAATTTTCATCTGAAGAGGCTCCTGTAATTGCCGTGGCAAGGGATAAGGCCTTTTGTTTTTATTACCAGGATAATATTGAAATTTTACAGGCAGCCGGGGCCAGTATTATATACTTTTCTCCCTTAACGGATAAAAGCCTCCCAAACAATATTGATGGGATTTATTTTGGCGGGGGATATCCTGAAGTCTTTGCCAAAACCCTTTCCACCAGAACCGGCCTCATGGCCCGGATAAAGGCTCAAAGCAATGCAGGTATGCCCATATACGGGGAGTGCGGCGGTTTTATGTACCTGAGCAGCCAATTATCTGAAATGGGTACGGAGGCTAACCATGAAATGACCGGCTGCTTCAATTTTTCCGTTCAAATGTCCAGGCGGCTCAGGTCACTGGGATATCGGGAAATTATCCTGACTGAAGATACCATTATCGGGAAAAAAGGGGATGTACTTAAAGGACATGAATTCCATTATTCATCCTTAAAAGAGCTGGATTCTGAAGATCCCCAAGTCAAAAATGTTTACCACGTTACCACAAGGGCTGGCCAGGATATTACCCTGAAGGGCTTTCAGAAAAACAACACCCTTGCCTCCTATCTTCATGTTCATTTTGGTAGCAACCAGGGATGCGCACAAACTTTTGTCAATCATTGTGCTGAATTCAGGAAGACCCGTCTTATATCAGAACCAGAACCAGAATCTGTACTGGATTTCCAAGGAACGATTGCCTTTGATTCCCAGGAGAAGAGTCCATGAAAAAAAATGAGTCAGATGCAAAAACCATTTTAAACCGGCTGGGAAAGTTATCGGCTTTTTTAAAAAACCTGGATGCAGATGCGGGTAAGGATGAATGCTTTAATTATCCCCTTGAGATCATTCAAAAAACCATGATGTTTGATGTCAGTGTGCTGTACAAGGTTTCCAATATTATTGAGGACATGGTGATCCTGGAGGTTGTCAAGGTATTGGATACCCGGGGTTTGCGCATGGATCTTAAAGAGGGACGGAAGCTAAGGCTTTTTCTTGATGCCCGGGACAAACGTTTTGTCAATGAAGTCAATGCATTTTTGAATAAAAAAACATCCTATAAAAATGTTCCAGGAATGGGGTGTGATATCATGGGATATGTGTTCTTTCCAAAGAGTTTCGGTGGAGCCTATCTGTTTGGTGGAGATTTTTTTGGCAAAGAGTCTTCTGTCAAAGATTTTGAGATCTCCACTGTGGAGGTAATGTGTGATTTTCTGAGTGCCATTCTCCTGAAGACCCAGTTCAAACAAAAAGCAGAATACGACGACCTCACAGGACTTTACAACTCCGGAAAAATTAAAGAAGAACTGGAGCGGGTGGTGAAAAGGTTTAGACGCAGGCCGGATACGTCCATCAGCATTGCCATGGGAGACATTGATTATTTTAAAAAGATTAATGATACCCATGGCCATATCCAGGGGGATATGATTTTAAAAGAGGTGGGTAATATTTTAACCATGTCCATGAGGGAATATTTTGATATGGGTGGAAGATATGGGGGAGAGGAGTTTTTATTGATTTTTGATGAAACAGATGGCAAGAAAGCATTACAGGTTGTGGAGCGTATCAGAAAAACAATAGAGGCCTTTGAATTTAAAAAAATCAAAGAATCCGGGAGAACCGGAAAAAATAATTTTTTACATATTACCATGTCCTTTGGAGTGGCCAGCATATATTCAGACCCAGGCACCATATTGGACTGGATCGGTAAAGCAGATAATGCCCTGTATACATCAAAGGAAAACGGCAGAAACCAGACAACTCTTTTTAAGGAGAAGATTTAAAATGCAGATATCTCCCATCGGAATGATAAAAACCCCGTTTAATGATTTAAAAGGCATGCCCATACAGCCATCAGGCGCCAGGGATATTCAAGGTACCATTGAGATTCATCCTGAATATGAACAGGGATTAAGGAATGTTGAAGGTTTTTCCCATATTATTTTACTCTATCATTTTCATAAATCCACGGGATATGATCTCATGGTTACACCTTTTTTAGACAATAAAGAAAGGGGTCTTTTTTCTACAAGAGCACCAAGAAGGCCTAATCCCATCGGATTATCCATAGTGGAACTTTTAGGAAGACAAGGTCCCAGGCTTTTTATAAAAGGAATTGATGTGGTTAACAATACTCCCCTCATTGATCTGAAACCCTATGTACCTGAATTTGATATTAAAAAAGTTACGGCCACAGGCTGGTTGGAAAAGGGCAGGGAAAATGTCTCCATGGCAAAATCAGACGACCGGTTTATAAACCCATGAGCATATTTCTCATTATAGCCATTTTTTTTATTTCCCTGGTGTTGACCATGGTGGGATTGGGAGGGGGACTGATTTTTTCACCTCTTTTTGTCATTCTCGGGTTTGCCAAGTCCGGGGCTGCTTCTGCCTCATTATTTTTGAATTTTACTGCGGCTGCCTCTGCTGCCTATGCATATTCACGAAAAAAAATGGTGGACTTTTCCCTGGCAATTCCATTGATAATTTCATCCTGCCTGGCCGCCCCTTTGGGTGCCTTTTTAAATGTACATATTGACCCAAAGCCGTTTTTGATTATCCTGGCCATTGTGCTGGCCCTGGCAGGGGGCCGCATGCTCATGTCACCTGCCAAAGAGATCAAAATCAGCAAAATTACGTCCAAAAGAAAATTTATCTACGGAATCGGTATTGGTGGATGTATCGGCCTGGTAGGCGGGTTGCTGGGAATCGGGGGCGGCGTTTTTATTGTTCCGCTTCTGATCTATGTTGTTCAGACACCCACCAAAGTTGCAGCGGCAACTTCAACGTTTATTGTCTGTTTTTCCTCTTTGACTGGATTTTTGGGGTATGCATCCATGGGGGAAATCAATTGGCTGTTTATTCTGCCCGCAGCTGTTGTCTGTTTTGCGGGAGGCCAGGCAGGAGCAAGAATCATGAGCTCCTCCAGGTTGAAGGGAAAAAGTATTCGTGTTATTTTCAGCATGATCTTATTTGGTTTTTGCATCAAGCTGCTGTACCAGGCTATTTAGTAGGCCTATAGGCTTCCCTTTACAGGTACTATTTTATTAGTTTATGGATCACCAGAAGCACAAGATATGCAGCACCGCTGAGAATAATGATGGTGGGGCCAGATGAAAGGCTGTAGGAATAGCTGATACCAAGCCCGGCCCAGGTAAAAAAAGTGCATAAAAGTATGGAATACACCATCATCTGCCATAAGCGTCTGGCATAAAAAGATGCAATGGCCGGCGGAATTGTAAGTAAAGCAATGACAAGGACAATACCCACTATGCGGACAAGAAGCACAACGGTCAGGGCAGTAAGAACCAATAAAAAAAGGTAGAAGAATCCGGTATGGATTCCCCTCAGAGAGGTATATTCGCTGTCAAAACATACCCCGAAAAATCTGTTGAAAAAAAGAATGGATATTCCAAGAACAAGTATATCCAGGCAGATAACATAGACCAGATCTTTGAAGGAAATCAGCAGAATATCGCCAAAAAGATAGGAGCTAAGGTTAAAATATCCAGGGGTTCTGTCAATAAAAAGAATACCAGCTGCCATGCCCACGGCCCAGAGGGTCCCGATGATGGTATCCTCCCTTTCCTTTGCATAAATACTGACCAATCCCACAATCAATGCCGATAAAACAGCAGCAAAAATTGCACCCATGATGGGGTCTACCCAGGCAAGCCCGATTTTTACCTGTAGATACAGGGCAAAACCTATTCCGCCGAAAACAGAGTGGGAAATGGCCCCGGCCAGATATCCGATTCGTTTGGTGGTGACAAAGGTACCAATGATGCCAAAGGAGATGGAGGCAAGCCCTCCCATTATTACGGCGTATTGTAAAAATAGATTGTCAGGATCAGCCAGGGCATTGAAAAATTCAATCACAGGAATGGCCTCCTTCGCTGCACCGGTGATCATGGCGGACCATTTTCAGGTCTCCGTGGTAAATATCCTTGATAAGGGCTCCATCCATCAGGGTTGTGGGATGGATGACCACCCTGCGGTTTACACAGATCACACTTTTCACATATTTGGAAACAAAGCCCAGGTCATGGGAAACCAGGAGAATGGTCATATCCATGTTCAGTTTTTTGAGAATGGAAAACAGGTTTTCTTCTGTTTCCTGGTCAACATTGGCTGTGGGTTCATCCAGAAGGAGAATGGAAGGATTGCTGCACAATGCCCTTGCAATGAGTACCCGTTGTTTCTGCCCCCCGGATAATTCACTGAACCCGGTATGGATATAAGCTGCCATGTCCACCTCATCAATGGCTGTATGGGCAAGAGATCGGTCTTGTTTTGAAAACCAGAGTTTTTTCCTTGCAAGTCGGCCCATGAGCACAATATCCAGGACTGTTGCCGGAAAAGCCATGTCTAAATGGGCATATTGGGGCATGTATCCAATTTTTTCTCTTGCCTTTTCCGGTGATTTTCCAAATACCTGAATTTTACCCTGATCTGGTTTGATTAACCCCAGGATTAATTTGAGAAGGGTGGTTTTGCCTCCCCCGTTGGGGCCTACAATACTTGCGAATTCACCCTTTTGTATTTGAAGGTTCACATCTTCCAGTATGGGTCTGCTATGATAGGCAAAAGACAGGTTTTCAAAAATAATATCAAGGTCTGTATTCATTGGCCTTCCTTTTTATTGTGCCAGTTTTATCGCTCTGGTTTTATTGCGCCAGTGCCGAGGCAATTGTATCGGCAATGGCCTCCATATTGGACAGGTAATCCAGGGCCAGGGGATCAATGGAAACCACCACACCTTTTATGGCTGCGGCAATTTTCCGGGCTGTGTATCGGTCAAACTGGGGTTGGGTAAATATCACCCTTGCCTTTTTCTGTTTGGCCAATTTTATAATGGAAGACAATTCCTTGCCCTTGGGGGCTTTTCCCATTGTTTCAATGGCTACCTGGTTCATGCCATAGGTATCTGTAAAATATCCGAAAACAGGGTGAAATACAAAAAGGTTCTCTCCTTTAAACCTGTCAAGCTTGATTGTAAGTCTTAAATGAAGGTCATCCAGATCCTTGATAAACCCATTCAGGTTTAATTCATATTTTTCTTTATTTTCAGGATCAAATTTCATCAATGCCTCTGCCATGGTTTGGGCCTGTTTTTTAACCAGCAGGGGGCTCATCCAGATGTGATGATCTTTTCCTTTGAGATCTTTGTTTTGGGGATCATGATCCATCTTTTTTTTATGGCCTGTGTCTTTATGGCCATGGGATTTCATGGTTCTAAATAAAATACCCTGCCGGGTATCAACTATTTCAATGGAATCTGCAATGGAGGATATTTTATGCATGAACCCGTTTTCAAAGGGTGCCCCTATCCGGAAATAAATATCCGATGTGGTCAGTTTTTTAATTTGCTCCGGAGAGGGTGAATATGTGGCAGGATTTTTCCCGGGTTTTACAAGGACATGAACTCCAACATCTTTTCCTGTAATTCTTTCTACAAAATATTTTTGGGGCAATATGCTCACATAAACGCTTTTCAGAGTTCTGGCATGGGTATTGACAGGCTGTATCAGCATAAGACCTGCCAGTAAAATCAGGGAAACAATCAGAACTTCGAAAAAAAGTATCTTGGACCTTTGAAGCAAAATGGCGCTCTGGAGTCTTTTATTCATTTAAAATCCTTTGTTATGGTAAGGAAAGATATGTATGAAAACTTTCTTAATTTATCAAAATTAGCCTCATTTGCCCAGATATAAAAAAGATTTAATCACAAATAAAGGGTTTACCTGTTCCCGGGTTAGTTGTACTCTTGGCTGTTTCTGGCAAAAGACATACAAAACACCATGGCATAGATATTTTATCTGGAGTCTGGGATGAAAAATGCAGAGATGACCCTTGGGGCATCATTATATATTATTTTTTTATGCTTTCTCTTTGGTGGAAACGGGGTGGCCATAAAATTAGGACTCACCGGCCTGAGTCCTTTTACCTCTGCCGGCATCAGATTCTCCATGGCCGTGTTTGCCCTTCTCCTGTGGGCCTGGTATAAAAAAATTCCCCTGGGACTGACCCGGCACCAATGGCCCATGGTCATGATACAATCCTGTTTATTTACCTTTCAGATTTCCTGTTTTCATATCGGGCTTGGGAAAACAACTGCATCCCATGGAGCCCTTATAGCCAATGTACTTCCCTTTGTGGTATTGATCCTTGCCCATTTTTTTATTCCTGGAGACAGAATTACCTTTAAAAAGAGCATGGGCGTTCTTCTTAGTTTCATAGGGGTTGTTCTTCTTTTTTTTGATGAACCAGACTTGAACTCAGATGTGCAGAAAGGGGATATGATTATCCTGTGTGCAGTGTTTTCCTGGGCAATTTCCGCAGTCTTTCTCAAACGGATTATTTCCGGCTTCCATGTGCTTCAAATTACCATGTATCCCATGATATTCAGTGTTCCCTTTTTGTTCCTGGGGGCCCTGATATGGGATGATCCCATGATTAAATTTATCAACCCAACCATTGTCAAGGCATTGCTGTTCCAGTCCCTTGTAGCCACAGCCTTTGGATTTGTTGCCTGGAACACCATGCTCCAAAAATTTGGTGCAACCACCCTTCACTCGTTTATTTTTATCATCCCCCTTTCAGGGGTTTTTTTTGGGGTACTCATTTTGAACGAGCCTGTGACCAATCATTTGGTGGCATCCATCTGCTTTATTTTGGCTGGAATTGTGGTGGTGAACATAAGGAAGAGAAAAAAAAACCTGGTATTTCCCATTCAATAAACCCAGGGTTCATACACCCATAAGCCTTGGATGGATTTTTACACAGAGAAGTTTTTTTCCTGGAAAAGGTGCTGCAGGCTTTTAAAGAATAAATCCTTTATATATGAAAAATCCATAGGTCCCCAGGAGAATACCGCCTGCCCATCTTGGCAGTTTTCCCAGAACAGCGGTTAACAGGAACAGGCCGGCAGCAGCTCCCATAATACTGAAAACAGCAGTTTCAAAGAACAGGGGAATTTGAATGGGGGTGAAGATTGCAAAAACACCAATACACAGGGGAATACAGATATGGCAATCTCCTATCTGGGAGGAATAGGCAATGTCTGACCTGTGGACGGCTGCATAATAAACAGCAAGGAAACCATTGGGAAGGACCATGAGCAGCCCGCTGAGCAGCCCCAGGTTTTCTTTTGCAAATATGCCTTTTCCATTGAGATTAATCCATTCCACCAGGCCGTCAATGCTGGAAAAAATTCCCCAGGCACAGAATCCAATGATGATCAGGTCAAGAATTATCCTTTTTTTTATTCTTCTATTCTCGCGGGCATTGGTTTTTAATACATCAAAAATATGGAACACCTGCCAGAACAGGAAAAGTCCCACCAGCATCAACCCGTCACTGGTATTGATGACCCCATCCCGGCTGACCAGCCACAGGGCCGCCGTAAAAAATATCAAGGCCACAAGGGTCAAAAGCAGGGAAAGATAATTTATCTTGGTTTCATCCTGGGGGGAATGGTTTTTATGGAAAAGATTTAATCCCCAGAGCATGGCGGGAATGGCCAATATCAGGGTCAGATTAGTAACATTGTTGACAAGGCAGTTTTCAAGGACCAGTTGGCCATGGTTGCCGGATTTTGCCATAAGATAGGCAAAGCAGAGATTAGGGAATCCGCTGAAATAGGGCATCACAAGAGTACCCACAAGCGTGCCCTCAAATCCATTTTTTTCCACGGCATTGAGCCGGAAAATCATTAAAAAGGAAGCAGTAAGAAAACAAAGGGTCAACTGCCACAGACCAGGGGTAAACAGGATATCCAAGTATGGGGCAAAGGATTCCGGGATTGCCAGTCTGCCCGTATAGGGTTCTGTCAGGGCCAGGGCACGTTGGAATAGAGTATATATGAATTCCATCATGGGGATATAAATTAAAACCCTGTTCATCGCAACCCCATTTTTGTATTACTACTTGATTTGTATCAATGATTTGGCCATAAAGACCTGATAAGTTCAAATGGTAAGATCAAAAATCAATAATAAAAAATTAAGATCAAAAAATGAAAAATCTTTCAAAAAATGGAACAGGCATGGGTATGTATCCTAAAAAATTGATTATTGAGCCCACCACACGTTGTAATTTTAAATGTGAAATGTGCGTGAAACAATCCCAGGGATGCCAGATAAAAGAGGGTGATCTTGGGTTTGATGTTTTTGAATCCCTGGATCCTTTGCTACCCCAGGCAAACACCATTATATTTACGGGAATTGGCGAGCCTTTATTATACAAAGACCTTGAACTCTGTCTGGAAACGGCCAGATCTAAAATGCCGGGCAAAACCATCCGTGGATTTCAGACAAATGGGAAACTTTTGACTCCAGACCGGGCAATGGCCCTGTTAAAAGCAGGCCTGAATAAAATCTGTATTTCCGTGGATGCCACAGGACCCAGCCTTTTTAATACAGTCCGCCAGGGGGGATGCTTTCTGGATATTGAAAAAGCCCTTCAGTCCCTTGCCCATGCGTCCGCTCAATTCCCCGGGGCCGGACTTGAGATTGGCATTGAATTTGTTCTCATGAAAAAAAACATGGATGAACTGCCCAGGGTCATTGAATGGGCAGGCAGACAAGGCCTTGATTTTATACTGGTTACCCATTTAACAGCCTATGAAAAAGAGATGGAAAAAGAGATTGCCTATATGGATAACTCTGAAACCAGCCTGGCCCTGTTTGAAAACTTTAAAAAAGTTGCCCAGAGAAAAAATCTTGATCTCAGCCAATACAGCAAGATTCCCTTAAAATTTTATAAATCTGAAACAGACAGGGAAATCTATAACCTTGTACAGGAATTAAAAGACCAGGCATTAAAAGAGGGTGTTTATATCAACATGTTTCATCTGATGAATGAAGATCCTGTTTATTTTCAGCAGATAAAAGAGATTTTTTACAGATCCCAAACCCTGGCAGTCCAATACGGCATTGACCTGACCCTGCCTGAAATCCGGCCTAAAACAAAGAGGCATTGCCCCTTTGTGGAGGAAGATGCCATGTTTGTTACCTGGGAAGGGAAAGTTTCTCCCTGCTATTTTCTCTGGCATGAATACCAGGTTATGAGAATCGGATACAACAAATCAGTGACACCTGTATTTTTTGGCAATGTCCTGGAGCAACATCCCTTTGATATCTGGAACAGCCATGAATTTATGGATTTCAGGAACAATGTGAAAGCCTATGATTATCCCAATTGTCATTCCTGGTGTGAAATTCGGTGTGACTATGTGTTGGACCAGCCTTTTTATCAGGATTGTTTTATAAATAATATTCCCTGTGGTGATTGCCATTGGAACCTGGGGTTTTTAAATTGTCTTACCTGAGACAAAAGTAATCATGGAAAAATTTACTTAAAAATCAGATAGATATAAAAAAGCAAAAAAAAACAAAAAAAGATTTGACATAAGTTTTAAATTCGTGCATTATCCATCGGTCTTCACGAGAGACGGATTAAGTGTCCTCGGGGAGTTTTTTTTTGAGTGAGTAAGTTTGATCTTTGAAAATTGGTCAGTGAAGAAGAAATGAGCGGGTCC
>NBML01000049.1 GCA_002085465.1 Desulfobacteraceae bacterium 4572_89
CATTCCAGGAATTTTTTCAATCAGGTCAATGAAAGCCTCAGGGGCTATAGCCTGGTTTTGGAAAATGTTGAAAAAATATACAAAGACACAAGTTCCCGTTTGATTGTCATTGCCACCCACATGCACGCCGGCGACGGAAATGTCCATGTGAATATCCCTGTTTTGTCCAATGACAGGGAAATGATGGACCGGGCCAAGAGTACGGCTGACAAGGTCATGGAAAAGGCTGTTGCACTGGATGGTGTGGTTTCCGGGGAACATGGAATCGGTGTTACCAAATTTAAATATCTGGACCAGGCTGTGATTGATGAATTTACTGCCTATCGAAAGAAGATAGATCCGGACGGTCTCATGAATCCAGGTAAGCTCAGGGAAAAAAATATCCATACCCGGGTTTTTACCCCTTCCTTTAATCTGCTTGAACTGGAAGCCAGGATATTAAAGCACGGATCATTGTCCCACCTGGCTCTGGATATTGCCAATTGTGTCAGGTGCGGCAAATGCAAGCCCCAGTGTCCTGTATTTTATCCTGCCAAGAACATGTTTTTTCATCCAAGAAATAAGAATCTGGCCATTGGAGCCCTGATTGAGGCTCTGCTCTATATCACCCAGCGCACCCAGTCCACTGGCTTTAAAATACTCAAAAACCTGGAACAAATTGCCGATCATTGTACCATCTGTCATCGCTGCCTGGTAAAATGCCCCGTGAACATTGATTCTGGAAAAATTTCAATCAAAGAGCGTGAAATTCTGAAAAATATGAAATTCAATGGCACAGCTCTTTCCACCAGGATGGCCTTAAAATATCTGGGCACCCGGAATGAGACTTTGAACCAGGTGCTCAGGCCGGCTCTTATGGGTGGGGGTGCTTTTCTTCAGAGAACCGGATCAAAAATCACGCCTTTTTTTTCATTTATCCGTCCTTTGAAAAAAACCAGGCCGTTCCAGCTTTTGCGAAGTCCAATGCCCATACCTGGAAATGTAACCCTGGGATACTATCTTCCCAAAACCTTAAAAAATCAGGCCATACTGCTGGAGCCTGAGGGCATGGCAGTATCCACGGTTTTTTATTTTCCAGGATGCGGCAGTGAAAGAATTTTTTCCAGGATATCCATGGCATCTATTTTTCTGCTTCTCTCCAATAACCACAGGGTTGTCCTGCCTCCGCCCTATTTGTGCTGCGGATACCCCCTGAAGGTAAATGCCAGGAAAAAAGAGTTTGGTAAAATTTTTCTTGAAAATATTATTATTCTGACCCAGATACGGGATATGTTCCATGACCTTGAATTTGAGTCCCATGGGATTTGCCTTGTTTTTACCATGCCCCCTGCCACGATTCCCTGAAAGAAAAGGCCATGCCCTTGCTCCTGGGTCAGGGTATGGATGTCCAGGCCGTACCCCATTGCTGCTCCGAGGCTGGGACTTTGGCTATTTCCCGGCCGGATATCAGCCATGCCATGCTTTCTCGGAAGCAGAAGGCCGTAAAAGAGGCTGTGCAGGGTCAGGGTTCTGGCCCAGGAATTCGGTCTGGTACAGGAGCAGGTTCTTTTCCAGGTGCAGGACAGGGGAGAAAAAGGAAAATTCTGACCAACTGTCCTTCCTGTGTTCAGGGACTTGGCAGGCAGGCAGATCTTTTACCGGTTCACCTGGCAGAAGAACTGGCCCTGTTGACAGGGGGAAAAGACTGGGTTCAGAAGTTTAAGAACCTGGTAAGCTCCTGGGAAAAGGTGAGTTTTTAAAGATGAACCTGATGCTTCTGGAAAAAAAAGATTTTACAGGGCCGGTCAGGGTGGTGATTTCAGGCCGCAGGTTTGACCATGTGCAAAAGGTTCTAAAGGCTGGAGCAGGAGAAATCCTTTCCTGTGGAATTGTTAACGGCAGGATGGGAACTGGCAGAATCATCGAGGTTAATTCAGATTCCCTTGAAATGGATGTAAGTCTGGATATGGAACCACCTGAGCCCCTTCCCTTAACCCTTATTCTGGCATTACCCAGGCCAAAAATGCTGAAACGGATTATTGAAAATGTCACCAGCCTAGGGGTAAAAGATATCTACCTTATTAATTCCTGGCGGGTTGAAAAAAGTTTCTGGCAAAGTCCGGTTCTGGAAGCCAGGGAACTGGAAAAATATCTGCGCCTTGGACTGGAGCAGGGCAAAGATACAATTATGCCTAGGATTTATCAAAAAAGGTTTTTTACAAAATTTGTAAAACAGGAATTGCCTGGCATTGGAAAAGACAGTTTTTGCATAACTGCCCATCCAAAGACTTCAAATATATGTCCAATTGGTGTAAATAAAAAGACATGTCTGGTGATTGGGCCCGAAGGAGGGTTTATCAACCTGGAAATAAAAACCCTGGAAGAATCCGGGTTTACAACCTATAGTATAGGCCAGAGAATTCTCAGGGTAGAAACTGCAACCACTTTTTTGATTTCACGATTATTTTCATGGGGATAAAAATAGAACAATATGGATAAAAAAACAAAGAAACAAAGACAAATAGCCTTTGAAAGCCTGCCTCCGTCAATCCGGGAAACTCTTTCCGAAGAAGAAAAGAGAGATTTTTTAACTGCTGAGGAGTGGCCGGAAGAGTTATTTGCAAAACTGGATGAATTTATTATAAAAGAATGAATCCTTGGTATAATTGTTAAAGGCTCTATCCAGATTATTAAGAAAAAAATTGGTGGCTGTCCTGAAAAGTTCCCAGACCTTTGGGGAAATGGTTTTGATCGATGGGGAACCAAGGTCTGCCACAGGTATTGTTGCAGAAGAGTCCATTGTTTTTTTTGAGGGAAAAATATCTACAGAAGCTGATAGAGGATGACCCCAAGCTCGGGGTCCAGTTTTTGTGGAAAATTTCCAAGCCTATCAGTCAGAGACTCCTCCAGACCACGGGGATACTGGTGGATTATATAGGGTAATACTTTTTGGGGTGGAATAGTAAGATGAAATTTCCGAGTAGTTTTAACCCGTTCAGACGATTTTTCAAATCCCCTTCAGACCAGAGAAGTCATCGAATTGTTCTGGTGATAGAATGCATAATCAACCAAAATGCACGGGATTTCGGGGCAGCTACCTATCCTTCAATGAATAAAAATATTCTCAGGTTGTGTATGCAGTACAATGTTGGAATCTTACAGATACCCTGTCCTGAAATTGCATTCCTGGGCTTTTTACGGGAGAGGAAAAATGGACAATCCATTCGTAATGCTTTGGACACAGAATCTGGTCGGAATTGCTGTAGGAAATTAAGTGTTGAAATAGCAGATAAAATCCAAGTCTATAGAAAAAATAATAACGATATTTTAGCTGTACTGGGCGGGAATCCGGAAAGTCCAGGATGTTCCGTCAATATGGATCAGTCAAGCGGGAATGGGTGTGAGATCAAGGAAAATTCAGGCGTTTTCATGAAAGAATTTTATAAAGAACTCTGTAAAAGAAAAATTAAAATACCTTTTAAAGGAATGCGGGATTGCAGGTCTGACTGGATAAACCAGGATTTAGAATGGCTGGAAACTCTTTTTAAATAACCCCCATGCCCTGCCGGGCACAACAAACCTTGGAAAATATTTTAACCACAGAGCTCTATTCTCGGTGTCCTCTGTGAGATTCTTTTTCATATAAAAAGGCAGAATTTACCTGTAAGTCCATTCTTACAGGACATATTAATCCCATTAAACAATTTCAACTATTGAGATTCTCATGAATAGGACTGAAATAATAAAGAAATTAATACAGTATAAAAAAAAGAATCAGTCTTGTTATAACTTTTAAAAATAGGACTTTTTGGATCTGTGGGAAGGACTTTACGGCTTGTTCAAGAAATATTAAAACAGATTCTCATCGGAACAGAAAAAGTTATCAATCGATTTAAGCTGGTTACTACCGTTGCCTTTTTTACTGATTTTCTTTTTTCCCCTCCAGAATTTCCCACCGGGTATAGAGGTCCTGTACCTTTGATTCAGCCTTTTCAAGCTGGGAACAGATATCGGTCATCAGTGCAGTATTACTTATAACTTCGGGCTCCTGGATTTTTCGGGTTAGTTCCAGGGCAAGTTCTTCTGCCGTAAGTATATTCTCTTCCATGTGTTCAAGTTCATATTTGTCTTTATAGGAAAAAACAAGTTTTGCCTTTGGTTTTTTTTCTTTCACAGGTTTTTGAGCCTGTTTTTTTTGGGGTTCCCGGCTGGTTTCTCTCTTCTTGAGTATCTGGTTAAAGTCCCTGTAAAATTCAGCAGGGGAGTTGGGGTCTAGGTAAAGGATTCTGTGGCAGACATTGTCCATGAGATACCTGTCATGGGAAACAATGATGACAGCACCTGGAAAGTCTTTGATGCTCTGCTCCAGCACTTCAAGGGAAAGGATGTCCAGATCATTGGTGGGTTCGTCCAGCAAAAGGATATCACAGGGCTGGAGCATGAGGTTGGCAATAATGATCCTGGCTTTTTCTCCACCGGACAGGCGTTTGACGGGCATATCCAATTGGTCTGGCATGAACAGAAAACGTTTTCCCCAAGTGACCACATGGATGGGTCTGCCTTTGTGATTTACGGAATCTCCGCCGGCCGGGTTCAGGGCTTCCCTTAATGGGAGGTCAGGATTCAACTGGGTCCTGTCCTGATCAAATACTGAAATTTTAAGGTTTTCTGCCCATTTGACGGTTCCCTCGTCAGGTTCCATGGTTTTTTCAAGGATGGATAAAAAGGTGGATTTGCCGCTGCCGTTTTCCCCTACCACACCCAGACAGAATCCAGGCCCCAGCTCAAAGGTCAGGTTGGAAAAAAGTTCTTTGCCCTGGAATGCTTTTTTAAGGTTATGGCATCTCAGCAGTTTCCGGGTCTGCCGTCCCGTGGCCTCAAAATCAATTCCCACCTTGGCATTGTGTTTGTTCCGGTCTTTTACAGCGGACAGCTCTGTGCGGAGTTTTTCAGCCTGGTCAATGCGGTATTTGGCCTTGGTGCTTCTGGCCTTGGCGCCCTGGCGCAGCCACTCGTCTTCCCTGCGCATTTTACTGGCAAGGGAGGCCTGCTGTTTTTGCTGGGCAATTAGAAGTTTTTTTCGTTCTTTTTCAAATTTTTTATATTGCCCCTGGATCTTAAAATAGCCCTGGCCATAGTATTTACCGATTTCCATGGTATTGGCACAGACATTTTCAAGAAAGGTCCGGTCATGGCTGACAAGGATAAAAGAAAATAATGCAGTTTGAAGGATTTTCTCCAACCAGAGGATCCCTGTAATATCTAGATGGTTGGTGGGCTCATCCAGTAGCAGAAGATCTGGTTTCATGCACAGGGCCCGGGTGATAGCCAGCCTTTTTCTCCAGCCTCCGGACAGATGTCTTGCTTTGATGCCTGTATCTGGAAATTTACCCTTGCCAAGGGCCTGGTTTACCCTTTTATGACGTTCTTTATCATCAATGGGTTCATTTTTAAGGCAATTGTACAATATATCTTCAATGGTTTGATGGGGATCAAATTTTTCATCCTGGGCAAGATAAACAAAGTGTTCCCCTTTTTTTATACTTAGTTCGCCTGTGTCCGGGGCTGTCATGCCGGAGATCATCTTCAGCAGGGTGGATTTGCCGCTGCCGTTCATGCCGATGAGTCCCAGTTGCTCCTTTGCTTTAAAATCAAGGGTAAGATCGGAAAAAAGGGTGTCATCTCCATAGGCTTTTGAGACCTGGTTTAAACTGAATAAAATGGTCATGGATATATTTCTTTTTCAGGTTTCAGGGAGTGTTCCGGATTTGTTGGAATACCCGTATCATTTTGATTAAAATTCTGGCAAGGATATAGGTTTTTTGAAAAAAAATCAAATCAATATTGATTAATGGAGAGAGGTTCATATACTATTTATTGCATTAATTTTTAAATGGAAGTTCTGGTATATGAGTTTTGAGTGGTGAGAAAAATATGACATGGCATTTGTAGAACCCTATGACACCCTGATCATTGATATAATGCTGCCGGAAATGGATGGATTTTCCCTGATCCGTAAATTGCGTGACCATAAAAATAACACGCCCATCATTGTACTCAGTGCCCGGGGCAGGGTGGATGATCGTGTTAAGGGGCTTGAGGCAGGGGCAGATGATTATCTGACCAAACCTTTTTCCTTTACAGAACTTCTTGCCCGGGTCCAGGCATTGATCCGCAGGGCAGGCAATGTGGCCGAACCAGTCTCTCTCTCCTATGGGGATTTATCCGTGGATATTGTAAAAAGACAGGTGAGGCGGGAAAAAGATCTCATAGAGCTTCAGCCCCTTGAGTTTTCATTGCTGGAATATCTTTTGCGGAACAAGGAGAGGGTGGTATCCAAAACCATGATCATGGAGCATGTGTGGAACTATAATTTTGATCCCATGACCAATGTGGTGGAAGCCAGGATCTGCAGACTCAGGGATAAAATTGATAAAGATTATCCAGTGAAGTTGATTCATACGGTGCGGGGTGCCGGATATGTCCTTAAAAAACAGAATGCCTGATCTGTTCAGGACCATTGCCTTCCGTCTGACCCTCTGGTATGCGGGTATTTTTTCTGTTTCCTCCTGCGTGGCCTTTGCTTTGTTTTATGTTCTGATAACCCAGACCCTTCAGGACAGACTGGATCAGGAGCTGGTTGAGAAAACAAGATATTTTTCCACTGTCATCAAGCAGAGCGGACTCATGGGTGCAAGTAATCTGGCAGTGATAGAGGCCCAGGCAGCCGGAGAAAAAATGATTTTTTTCAGGCTTCTTTATCCCACAGGTGAGGTGTTTGCATCCTCCCACATGTCCTATTGGAAAGATGTACACGTGGACCATGATGTAATTGATATCCTGCTTCACAAAGGCGGTCATGTATTCAAAACCCTGTCCATACAGCCGGAAGATCCAAAGGACAGGATTCAGAAAGCCAGGATTTTATATGGTTTTGTAGCACAAAATGTTATTTTGCAGACCGGCATTGCCATGGATTCCCATTCAAAATTTATATCTGCATTTAAAACAGTGTTTATCATATCCATGGGGTTTATCATTATTTTTTCAACTGTTTCAGGGCTTTTTCTGGCAGAAAAGGCCCTGTCCGGGGTAAAGGCCATTACCAGAACAGCCAGCAGTATTTCCGGGTCCAACCTTGAAAAAAGGGTGCCTGAAATCGGGAATAAGGATGAGCTGGATCTTCTGGCCAACACCTTTAATCACATGCTGGACCGCATTGAAGACCTGGTGAAAAGTATCCGGGAAATGAGTGATAATATTGCCCATGATTTAAAAAGTCCCCTTACCAGGATAAGGGGGTTTGCCGAGATTGCCCTGGTTCAGGGAGATGATTTGGACAGCTATCGGGGAATGGCCGCCAATACCATTGAGGAATCTGACCGGCTTCTGGATATGATCAACACCATGCTTGTGATTTCCAGAGCCGAGGCAGGGGAGGGTGAGTTTGTTTTTAAACCTGTGAATCTTTCTGCCATGGTTCAGGATGCCTGCGAATTGTTTGTGCCCTTGGCCGAAGACAAGGGCATTGACTTTACCCATGGGGTTGCGGAGAATATCCATATGGATGCAGATGTAAAAATGCTGCAGCGGGCCTTTTCCAACCTTCTGGACAATGCCTTGAAATATACCCAGGCCGGGGGACGGGTCCATGTGGATTTCAGGCAGGAATTCGACGGGTTTGTCCATATCAGTGTCACAGACACGGGTCCTGGAATAGATCCTGTTTATTTTGAAAAAATATTTGAACGATTTTTCCGCGCTGAATCTTCAAGAACAAGCCAGGGAACAGGCCTTGGGTTAAGCCTTGCCAGGACCATTGCAAGGGAGCATAAGGGAGATATAAAGGTCACTAGTCAATTGGGTAAAGGATCTGTTTTTGAGATGACATTACCATTTCGTAACTTTGAGGTCATTTAAAAGTAATGTTTCTGTATTATTATGAATTCAACAGCAATTGTTTATTTATAATTTTTTAAACAAAGGAGAATTATCATGAGATACATAAAAATTTTTTTTATAACCCTGATGATTATCGGTTTATTTGCCATGCCGGCCCTGGCAGGTAAAAATAATTCCATCCCCATGGTGCCGGCCAGCTTTTCCCGGCTTGCAGATGAAGCAAAAACCGGGGTGGTCAATATCCAGACAGTTAAAACAATCAAAGGCGGGGGGCGTGTGTTCCAGCATTTCTTTGGATCACCCTTTGGCGGAAACCAGGAAGGCATGGAAGAGTTTTTTGCACCTTTCTTTAATCAGAAACCCAGGAACAGGGAGGAAAGAAGTCTTGGGTCTGGATTCATTATCAGTGAAAACGGCTATATAGTCACCAATAATCATGTGATAAAGGATGCCGACCAGATAAAGGTCATCCTCCATGATAAAAAGGAATATGACGGCAAGATTATCGGCACCGACCCCATGACAGACCTTGCTTTGATAAAAATCAATGCCAAAGACCTTCACCCTTTGAAATTTGGCAGCTCCTCCAATACAAAGGTCGGTTCATGGGTGGTTGCCATTGGAAGTCCATTCGGCCTTGAACAGACAGTGACGGCAGGTATTATCAGTGCAAAGGGACGGATTCTGGGATCAGGACCCTATGATGATTTTATCCAGACCGATGCTTCCATCAACCCGGGCAACAGCGGGGGACCCCTGCTCAATCTTGCCGGAGAAGTCATAGGAATTAATACGGCCATTATAAAATCCGGACAGGGCATAGGCTTTGCCATTCCATCGGATCTTGCTACGGGCATCATAGACCAGCTGACAGAATCAAAACAGGTGTCCAGGGGCTGGATGGGGGTTGCCATCCAGGATGTAAACAAGGAACTGGCAGAATATTACAGTATCAAGGAAACAATTGGTGTATACGTAGCAAAGGTTTATGAAGGAAATCCAGCCCATAAAGCCGGTATAGAGAATGGTGATATCATCACCATGATTAATGGTCGGGCAATCGAAAATTCAAGGGATTTGACCCTGACAATTGCCAATTTAAAAGTGGATGAAACCATAAAAGTGAAACTCATCCGCCAGGGAAAAGAAAAAATTGTTGAAGTTAAACTTGGGGAAAGACCTGATCAGAATCCTGAAACCCTTGCTTCAATGGACGGATATGATGCATTTGGGTTTATGTTCAAGCAGGTTGATGATTCCATTGGCCAGCGTCTGGGATATCCCGAAGGAATTCAGGGACTCATTGTAACCCAGATGAAACCGGACACCCTTGCTGCTAAATCCGGTGTTCGTGCAGGGGATCTGCTGGTGGAGCTTAACCATAAAAAGGTTACAAACCCCAGGGGATATCAGGATATTTTAAATAAAATCAACAAAGGGGAAGTTGCACAACTCTTGTTCCGCAGGGGCAACAGCCATATTTTTGTGGTCCGGTTTGTAAAGGAATAAAAGATTGTTTTCGCACAAAGAACAGAGCCACTAAGAATATAAACGTAGTGCCTTTGAGGATTAGAAGGGATAGGGGATAGGAACTCGCTTTTTGTTAAAGAAAGTATCGGAAAACCCTAAAGTTAATAATATTCATTCCCTCCCGATACAAGCACAATATGTTGTGCTTGTATCAGGAGGAACAAACTTAAGTCAAGGCAAAAATCAAGGCCTGAAAAATTGGAGAGAAAATAGCTTGAGATTCTTGAGTAAATTTTGAAAAATCCTGGAAAATAGATGATTTTGGGCGTAGCCCTCCGAAAAATCAATACCAGCTCTCCAGTTCCGGCTGGATATCTAAATATTGGAGCTCGTTTCCTGTCGGATCTTGAAAACGGTAAACCTACTGTCCAGTTGGAAAAGGTCTTACATGCGTTGAACGGTCTCGGGTTTAAGGTAATTGCTGTACCAAAGGCAAGCCACAAACTAATCCGCTATATTGAATTATTTTTGCAGACGTACCCGGATGGGGCATGACATCCACCACATTGGTAATGGCACAATCGTGGAAATGCAGAGCGGCAAACCGGTCCGGCCGACATGTGGCATCCGCAATCATGGAGGGTACCAGGGTGGAGGAGTTGGTGGTAAAATAAATGGTCACGTCAAACCCTGAACATGCACAGGTCAACCCGATCTGCAGACCCATGGTCCCGGCGCCCAAAATTAATATGGTTTTTATCTTATGTTCACTCATAATTTTCTCCAAGCAGGAATCCACGGCATTCCCCTTTTAAACCTAGTGCCATGGAGCAGGTGCCAGAGCCATGGAATTCCATTTTTTCTTCAACCATACACATTGGACATCATTGGGTTTGTCAAAGTTTTTGTCTTCATTGATCCAGATTTTTGGGACAATAAAGATAGAGATACCGCGGCTACCTTTGGGTGCATCCTTTTTTTGTCATTATTTTTTCGTACATGGCCTTGATCTGATCCGGATATCCGGTGTGGCAGGCCATGGCTTCTGCTTTATACCCTTTTTCCCTGATTCCGGCTGCTGCAGTTTCCAAATTATCAGCTTTCCGGTTCACCAGGATACATTGTGCCCCGTATTTGGCAAGTTTCCGGGCTACGGCCAGGCCAATGCCCATGCTGGCACCCGTGATAACTGCGATTTTTCCTTCCAGGTTAAACTCTTTCATAGTTTTTGTTCCCCATTGTTTATTTTTCTTCCCTGAGTTTATATTTTAAAACCTTGCCGGTTGGATTTCTTGGAAGCTGATCTATTATTTCTATAAATTCCGGAATTTTATATTTTGCCAGTTTGTCTTTAAGATAATCTGCGATCATTTCAGGGGTAAGGCCACCCGGTTCTGAGGGTTCAATAAGGGCTTTAACCCTCTCCCCCAGTGAGGTATCCGATACTCCGATCACTGCCACAGCCATGACACCGGGATGGGTTTCAATGACCATTTCAATTTCCCTTGGATAAATATTTTCACCGCCTCGATTGATCATATCCTTTTTTCGGTCAACAACAAATAAGAAACCATCTTCATCCAGATAGCCGATATCACCGGTATGCAGCCATTGGTCAATCATTGCCTCGTCAGTCGCTTTTGAATTGTTCAGATACTCAATCATGCTATTGGCCCCCTTGATACAGACTTCCCCTTTTTCGCCCGGAGCCATTATTTTGTTATCGGAGCCCATGATTTCAATTTTCTGACCCGGCAAGGCCAGGCCGCAGGAACCAGGCTTTCTCTTCCCATCGGGCGGATTGACAGATGAAACCCCTGTGCCCTCTGTAAGCCCATAGCCTTCAATGATTTCAACATTAAATTTTTCTTTAAATCCATTGATCAGGTCAACGGACAAGGGGGCAGCCCCACTGAAAGCAAATTTTAATTTCAGGTTCGATATATCCAGGCTTGAAGCATCAATTGAATAATAGACATAATTATACATGGCCGGCACACCCATGAGGATAGTAATATTATTTTCCAGGATCGCAGGCCAGAAATCTGCAGGCGAAAAAGCTTTTCGGATGCAGAGGGTCTGTCCCATAAAAGTCAATGGATAGGTCCATACACTGATGGGATTAATATGATACATGGGAAGCAGAACCAGCATGGTCTCATTGTTGCTTGTAACCAGGCCGATAACCGACATGTCGCGGCATATATCAAGTTGCCCCTTATTGGACAGCAAAATACCTTTGGGCAGGCCCGTGGTTCCCGATGAATAGGAAAGAAGAAAGGGATCCGATGATTTTTGAGGCACCAGAACTTCGTCTGCCGGATAAAGGTTCAGAATATCTGAAAGCTTTTGTTGGGCAATATCAGAATGATGTTCAGCATCTGTCTTAACTTCCACTACCACAGGTTTGTGAACAGCCTGGTCATAGCCCTTGGAAAAAGGTTCCATGAATTCACTGCCCACAAATACAATTTTTGGTTTTGAATCATCAAGAACATGGGCTATTTCCGGTCCCATCAAGGCAAAATTGATCACCCCTGCAATGGCACCGATTTTCTGGGCACCAAACATGATATAATATATTTCAGGTGAGTTTGAGACCATCAAAGATACTACATCACCTTTTTGGGTTCCTTTTTCTTTAAGATAATTGCCCACCTTGTTTGCCCGTTCATTTGTCTGCGCATAGGTAATTTTTTGATCATAATAGATGACATGAACTCTTTCCGGTATTTCCTGGGCCCTGACCGTAAACATTTGGGCGATGCTGTCAAACTCTAAACGCTTATTTTTTAACGCAGCCACATTTTCAAGTTTAGAAACCGGCATTTTTATTTTTTTTATTTGATTTTTCATGGCAATTTTTCCTTTCATAAACTTTCAAGATTGCATCAGGCCTGAAATTTCAATCATACAGCAGAAAAAATCCTTCCCGGATTGCCCTTGATTATGGTTTCGATCTGTTCGTCGGTTACCCCGCCTTGTTTAAGGGCAGGAATAATATTATTAAACAAATGGGTGGGATGCCAGTTGGCGATCAGGGGGAAGGCTTCTTCAGGAAGGTTAAGGGGACGACCCAGCCATTGAATAATATAATCATGGGAGAGCATCAGTTTGTCAGCAAACCCTTTTTTAATCAGGTCAATAATAACGGCATACCGCTGTTCGTCCATGGGGCAGCCCACAAGTCCCTGAAGCCCCATCCGGTCCCAGGAGACATAAACGCCATGTTCCAGGGTTTCAAGTTGGTAATTTATATCCAGACTGTCGCTCATATGGCCTATTTGTATTTTTGCAGGATCAACCCCCTCAGAGATTAAAAGTTTGGCCTGCTCCGGTCCCATGGTCCCTTCCTGGGTATGGGTAATAATAGGAACACCTGTATCCTTTTGTACCCTGGCTGCGGCTGTAAACATCATCTTTTCATAGTCTGTGATAACGCCTTTGCTGGAGCCCACTTTTATTACACCTGCCTTGATACCCGTATCCCTTATGCCGGTTGTGATTTCCGCCATGAACAGGTCATAGATTTCCTGGCTGATATCTCCCAGGCTGCCTCGAAATTTCCAATAGGCTGAAGATCCTTCGCCTTCAAAATAGTACCCTGTTGAACATATGATATTGATCCCTGTTTTTTCTGAGACTTCTTTGTAAACTTCAGGGCATCGCCCGCTGTCATTGGTTGTGGCATCCACATATGTTGTCAGGCCAAGGACTTTGAGTTGATTTAACACGTCCACTCCCTGGCTGACAGCAGCCTTGGAATCAAAGGGAGCAATGGTCTGGTCTCCTTCCCAGCCTGGATAGCCAAATAAAAGGTGTTCATGCATCAATGTAGTCCCCAGTTCATCGGATGAAACAGGTCCTGTGACAGTATTTACCATTGTTTTCTCCATGATTCAGTCTCCTTTTTTAAATTTTAAGTAAACGCTTGTTTAAAAATCATAAATCAGACGACTCAATGACTTTGAGAGCCGTTTTTTCAAGGCCGATTACAGCAAAAATTAACATGGCAAACCGCTTGTTCTTTGTTATTTTATGAAAAAAACGGTAATAAATCTGCTGGGCAATGACGGCCAGCCGGAACAGGCCAAAGCAATAATAAAAGTCAAACTGCTGCGTACTTCTTCCGGTTCGTTTTTCATAATGATCCAGGATTTCCCGTCGTGTCAGGGCACCTGGCATATTGGTGGGCAGGGTCCGCATCATCTGCATCTCGTCGGGATCATTTTTTTCCACCCAATAGGCAAGGGAGTTGCCAAGGTCCATTAAAGGATCTCCATGGGTTGCCATTTCCCAGTCAAGGACCCCAATAATTTTCTCAGGCCTGTCAGGGTCCAGAACCACATTGTCAAGTTTGTAATCATTATGCACAATGGTAGGCTGTTCTGTGTCCTGGGGCATTTTTTCCCTGAGCCATGCCATGATGAATTCACAATCCGGTGCATCATCGGTTTTTGCCGCGCGGTACCGGCTGCTCCATCCTTCCACCTGGCGTTGAACATATCCTTCAGGTTTCCCGATAAAATCAAGGCCGGCTTTTTTTACATCAATGGCATGTATATCAGCCTGAAAATTTGTGAGTGTCCTGCACAAGTTTTGGGCCTGTCCCTTTGAAAAAGAAAGGCCTTTGGGCAGGTCCTTTCTAAGGATGATACCGGATAATTTTTCCATGACAAAAAAAGGGCTTCCCATGATGGCAGTGTCTTCGGTATATGCCAGGGGTTTAGGACAGTATGGAAATATGGGATGCAGGGCTTTGAGGATTTTGTATTCCCGCCCCATGTCGTGACCTGCCTTTACCTTGGCGCCGATGGGGGGCCGTCGCAGCACCATTTGCCTGCCGCCCATGTTAATTAAATAGGTCAGGTTGGAAAATCCGCTGGGAAATTGGGAAATGGCCATATCACCGGTCAGACCCTCTATATTTTCCAGTAAAAATGTTTTGACCGCCCCAGGGTCAATTTCCTCTCCCGGCCGGATTGTCCCTGCCTTGTCTGTTTCCTGCATGATTTCCCCTTTTTTTGTTTCCATTGACGTCTATACCCGGCAGAAAGCCGCCACCATATCCATTATATGATCTGCGAACTGATCCACTGATATTTTTAATTTTTTGTATTTCCATTGTTTCAAATACCATTCCTGCTGCATGGCCTTGATGATACTGGCTGTCAGGTGATGATTACCGGGTTTGAAGATACCTTGTTTTTCTCCTGTTTCAAGAATATCCGTGAGCATTTTCTGGGTATGATTTTCCATGGATTTAACCGCTGCAATATTTCTGGCTTCCATAAAGGTGAAAAAAAACCAGGGCCGGAATAATTCAGACAGAAAAATATGGGCTTTTATAACAGCTTTCAGCTTTTCCCAGGGTGCTTCATGTGTTTTTGCAACCTGTTCAATATCTTTTTCTATAATGGACCACCCCTGGGTCTGTATGATACCCAAAAGGTCATTTTTGCCCTTAAAATAGTCATATAAGGACCCCAGGCTCATGCCGGTCTGTTGACTTAAATCTCTCATGCTCATGGATTGAAAGCCCTTTTTATAGGAGATATAAAACACGGCATTAAAAATTTTTTCCAGATTATTGACAGCGGTCTTTTCCTTTTTTATCCGTATGAAGCCCTGGTTGTTGCGATAGACTTCACGGGAAATATCAATGCTTGAAGCGCCATATATCTTTGTAAACTCTTTAAAATCCATCTGGGGTTCCTGAATAATTATTTTATTTTATTGTATGTTTTTAAAATCCGCCTTGCCAGGGATGCTTTATGGACCTCATCTGCTCCGTCATAAATTCTGGCTGCACGTTCATGGCGGTAAAAATAGGCCAGAATGGTATCATCAGTCATTCCCAAACCCCCGTGGGCCTGTAAAGCCCTGTCCACAATCTTGTTCATGGTGTTGGCCACTACAAATTTGATCATGGAAATGGAATCCCGTGCCTGGGCAGCACCCATATGATCAATCTGCCAGGCGGAATTAAGGGTTAAGAGCCTTGCAGCCTGGAGTTCAGCTGCAGATTCTGCAATCCAGTTCTGGATGGTCTCTGTACTTCCAAGAGTCTTTCCTGAAGGCGAAATCACCCGATCATTCGCCCGCTGGCACAGAAGGTCAAAAGCACGCTGGCAGATGCCCAGCCATCGCATGCAATGGTGGATTCTTCCCGGTCCCAGCCGGTCCTGGGCAATGACAAATCCCTGGCCTTCGGGTCCCAGAAGGTTTGTTTGCGGCACCCGGCAGGATTCAAACAGGATTTCTGCATGGCTTGAATAATCACTGCCTTCATGACCCATGACCGGGATATTTCTGACCAGGTTAAACCCTTTGGTGCCAGTGGGAACGATGATCATACTGGCCTGAAGATAGGTGGAGGCATCCGGGTTGGTAACGGCCATGACAATGGCAAAATCCGCCCCATCAGCTGCCGTGGTATACCATTTGTGACCATTGATGACATAATCATCTCCATCCTTTACTGCTGTGGTTTCCAGCATGACAGGGTTGGAGCCCGGCATATCCACCTCGGTCATGGCAAAGCAGGACCGGATATCACCTTTTACCAGAGGAGTAAGATAGCGCTGTCTTTGTTTCTGGGTCCCATGAAGGTGCAGGATTTCAACATTACCGGCATCGGGAGCCTGGCACCAGAAGACATAATGCCCTAAAGGAGATCGGCCCAACGCTTCAGACACAAGACCGTGTTCCAGCAGTGAAAGTCCCATCCCCCCACACTCAACAGGAAAATTAGGGGCCCACAATTCCATTTTTTTGACCACGTCCTGTTTTTTCTTGAGCACTGGCAGCAGATCTTTAAAATCCTTTGCCAGAAATTCCGGTTCCAGGGGAATGAGTTCTTTTTCTACAAATTCATTGATCATTGCCACAATGGTTTGAATCTTGTCTGAAATCTTAAAATCCACTAGTTTCTCCTTTATTGTTTTTTTTAGGCCCTATGTTCCTCATCCCTGAGAACCCGTCGTAAGACCTTACCAATATTTGATACGGGAATTTCATCCCTGAATTCAATGACTTTTACTGTATAATGTTAAAAAGGCCGGGATAAATTCAAGAACATCTTCTACAATGCAAAGGTCTGAATGGAGAAAGATGGGGGCGGATGGATTTTCATTGATACTGATCACAAATTTGGCATCCTTCATTCCGGCGATATGCTGGGAAGAACCTGAAATGCCGCAGGCAATATAAATTTCAGGTGCTACCATGGCACCGGTGATACCCACCTGGTGTTCATATCCAATCCAGCCCCTGTCCACCAGGGGGCGGGACACGCCCACACTGGATGAAGAAAGGCTTTCGGCAAATTTAAAAATCAGGGTGAGGTTTTCTTTCTCACCAATTCCCTGG
>NBML01000050.1 GCA_002085465.1 Desulfobacteraceae bacterium 4572_89
AGAAAAACATCCAATGGGGAAACCTATGATATGTATGCCATGACTGCTGCCCACAAAACTCTTCCCATGGGAACCTGGGTAAAGGTGAACAATCTGGGCAATAATCGGGAAATAATTGTCAGGGTCAATGACAGGGGACCATTTGTCAGGGGAAGGATTATTGACCTTTCCTATGCCGGTGCCAGAAAAATGGGTATGGTTGGGCCGGGTACGGCCAGGGTAAAGGTTACTGCCCTGGGAAGGGCCACCTCCTATTCAAAAAAGACCAAGGCCCCAGTGAAATTTACACCTGTCAATTACTGGAAGGGCAATTTTACAGTCCAGGTGGGAGCTTTCCAGATAAAAACCAATGCAGAAAATTATAGGAAAAAATTATCCAACACTTATATGAATGCCCATCTCACCCCCTATGAGGATGGCAGAGGCCGTTTTTTCCGGGTCAGAATAGGCAGATTCACCAATTTGAAAGATGCAGAACGATTCAGTGAAAAACTCATGGAACAGGGCTTTGGACAGGCCTTTGCCGTTGCAGAATAAAGGGCCGGACATGGGGCATACTATTTTTATGGACAGGGATGGTATTATTAATGAAGATTCCCCGGCCTATATCAAGCATGCTTCAGAGTTTTATTTTATTCCCAAAAGCCCCCAGGCCATTGCTCTGCTTACCCATTATGTGAACCCTGAATGATTACCATCAAAGGGGTGCTTACCCGTCTCACATTTCAGAATCCTGAAAATCATTATACGGTTTGCAAGGTCAAAGTGGAAAAAATCAATGACCCCATTGTGGTGGTGGGTCATCTGGCCGGGGTGGGTGAGGGTGAGAGTCTGACCCTTATTGGTCAATGGGCCTCCCATCCCAAATACGGAGATCAGTTCAAGGCAGAAACCTACAGGGTAACCCTGCCGGCAACAATTTCCGGCATCAGAAAATATCTGGGGTCCGGCATGATAAGGGGTGTCAGCAAATCCCTGGCCAACAGGATTGTGGATACTTTCAAGGAGCAGACACTTGAAATAATTGAAAATGAACCTGAAAAGCTGTTGAAGGTAAACGGCATTGGCAGGGCTAAAAAAGATCTCATAGAAAAGGCCTGGAACTCCCTTCATTCAGTCCGCAGGGTCATGCAGTTCCTCCAGGACAACCAGGTGGGTGTCTCCCATGTGGGCAGTATTTTAAAAACCTATGGGTCCAATGCCTTGAATGTTCTTCAAACCGATCCCTACCTTGTCGCAAAGGATATTCCAGGCATAGGCTTTAATGCCATGGACACCATTGCCAGGGCCGCAGGTATTGAAAAGGAAGATGAAAAAAGGCTCCAGGCATGCCTGATCTGTCAATTGCTCCAATATGCGCAGGATGGCCATGTATATGCTGAAAAGCAGGATCTCTTTATTGCCAGTTCCAGATTATCCGGGGTGGACAAAGATTTGTTTGAAGATCCCCTTAAAACCTTGTCAGATTCAAAGGATTTAGTTGTGTGCCCGGATGAAGAGGATGACAGGGAGAGGCTGTGGGATCAAGATACCCCGTCGGATACGGATGCCTTGTCGGATAAAGATTTCCTGCCGGACCAGGATCTCATGGAAAAGGAAAACAATACAAAGGTTTATCTGGCCCATCTTTTCAAGGCAGAGTCAGGTATTGCCTCCAGGATCAAAGCACTTTTATCCATGCCTGTTTCAGATTACAGGGTCAGTGAAGACCAGATTATGGAAGAGGTGCTGACAAGTCTTGCGGTCAAGCTGTCCCAGGAGCAGGTGGATGTGGTTTCCAAGGTACTGCATCAGAAAATAGTGGTCATAACCGGGGGGCCTGGCACCGGGAAAACAACCCTGGTAAGGGCCCTGTGCGCTGTGTTTAAAAAACTGCGCCTGAAGGTGACACTGAGCGCTCCCACAGGCCGGGCAGCCCGGCGTCTGTCCGAGGTAACCGGAAAAAAAGCCTTTACCCTGCACAAACTTTTGGGGTTTGACCACGAATCCCGGTCCTTTGAAAGGGGTTTTGCCAATCCCCTGGATCTGGATGTGTTTGTGGTGGATGAAGCCTCCATGGTGGATACCCTTCTCATGTATCATCTGGTGGAAGCCATGCCTGCCATGGCATGTCTTATCCTTGTGGGGGATACATTCCAGCTGCCCTCGGTGGGGCCGGGAAATGTATTGTCAGACATTATTGAATCAGAACAGGTGCGGGTTTTTTCTCTGACAAAGATTTTCCGCCAGGCCCGGGAAAGTCCCATTGTCATGCATGCCCACAGTATACGCAACGGTATTATGCCTGATTTTAAGGAGGCAGCACCCAGGGACCCGTCTGAATTTTATTTTATTGAAAATCAGCATCCCCAGAAGGTGGTGGAGACCATACTGGAACTATGTTCAAAAAGAATTCCAGCGGCCTTTCCCCACATTGACGAAGTCCAGGTGCTTACCCCCATGCACAGGGGCGATGCTGGAACCATCAATCTGAACCTCCAGCTCCAGGCAGTGCTCAATGATTCCCAGGGCGGTATTGAGAGCCATGGGCTCACCTTTAAACCCCGGGACAAGGTAATGCATTTGAAAAATAATTATGAAAAAGATGTGTTTAACGGGGATATCGGTGTGGTCCACGAGGTGAACAAGGCTGAAGGAAAAGTTCTTGTGGATTATGACGGCCGCATTGTCTCCTATGATCTTATGGAACTGGATGAACTGACCCTGGCCTATACCATTTCAGTCCACAAATCCCAGGGGTCTGAATATGCTGCCGTGATCATTGCCCTGACCACGGCCCACTTTCCTTTGCTCCAGCGCAACCTTTTGTATACTGCCATGACCCGGGGCAAACATCTGGTCATCATTGTGGGAGCTTCAAGGGCCTTGGAGATCGCTTTTCAAAACAATAAAACCGCCCTTCGCCTGTCAGGCCTTAAAGAAAAGCTGATTTCAGGATCAAGATATTGAATTTTTTAACAATACCTGCTATTAAGAGCTTTTACTTTTTAAGGGGTTATCCAGCATGCATTACCAAGGTATGATTATTCGCCCGCCCAGTGAGGCAAACAGTATTTTACTACAGGTCACTCTGGGCTGTTCCCATAATAAATGCACATTTTGCGGCACCTTCCGGGAAAAACGGTTCAACATCAAAAAAGATGATATAATATTTCAGGATATTGAATTTGCAAGAAAGAATTGCCGTCGCCAGAACCGGTTGTTTATCTGTGACGGGGATGCCATGATTGTGCCCCAGAAAAGGCTGGTTCCCATTCTTGAACGTATTAAGGAGCGTCTGCCCTGGGTGGAGAGGGTGGGTCTTTATGCCAACACCAAGGGAATTGGAATGAAAACCGATGAACAGCTAAAAGAGCTGAAGTCCCTTGGGGTGGATATTGCCTATATGGGCCTTGAGTCCGGTGATGATAAGGTTTTAAAGGATATCCGCAAAGGAGCCAGGGCCGAAAAAATGATCACCATGGGCAGGCGGGTCAAAGAGGCAGGTATTAAATTATCAGTTACAGTCCTGGTGGGCCTGGGAGGCAGGGAAAGATCCATGGTCCATGCCCGGGAAACAGGAAGGGTGCTTTCGGCCATGGACCCTGATTTCGTGGGGGCCTTAAGTTTGATGCTTATTCCTGGAACAGAACTCCACGATCAATACGAAAAGGGCGAGTTTCAGCTCATAAATCCCGAGGAAATGCTGGCTGAACTGGGGGGGATGATTGCTGCCACCCATTTGACCGACGGACTTTTCCATGCAAATCATGCATCAAATTATCTGCCCATCCGGGCCAGGCTGCCCAGGGATAAGGAAAAAACACTTGAATTGATATCCCAGGCACTTAGGGGAAATATAAAATTAAAGCCCGAATCCATGAGGGCCTTGTAACACCAAAATTAATTACAGGAGAAGATTAAGATGGCAGATGCCAGAGAAAACCTTGACCAGTTAACCGTTACTACCCTTCGAACCCTTTGCATGGATGCAGTCCAGAAAGCAAATTCAGGCCATCCCGGGGCGCCCATGGGGCTTGCACCGGCAGCCTATGTATTGTTTAAACGTTTTTTAAAACATAATCCCAAAAATCCTGCCTGGATCGACCGGGACCGGTTTGTTCTTTCAGGCGGCCATGCCTCTTCCCTGCTTTACAGCCTTCTTTATATGTTTGGATACGGTCTGGAACTTGAAGATCTTAAAAATTTCCGGCAGTGGGGTTCCAGAACTCCAGGACATCCTGAGTATGGAGATACCCCTGGGGTTGAAACAACTACAGGACCCCTGGGTCAGGGAATTGCCAATGCAGTGGGCATGGCCATTGCCGAACGTCATCTGGCTGCCAGGTTTAACAAGTCAAACAGGAAATTAATCGACCACCACACCTATGCCATGTGCGGTGACGGGGATCTCATGGAAGGGGTGGCCATGGAAACTATTTCCCTTGCCGGTCACCTGGGTCTTGGAAAATTGATTCTGATTTATGATGACAATAAAATTACCATTGAGGGCAAGACTGACATTGCCTTTACGGAAAATGTCCGGGCCAAGTTTGAAAGCATGAACTGGCACGTGGTTGAAGTTGCTGACGGTAATGATCTGAACAAAATCCAGAAGGGTATCCAGGCTGGCAAGGATGCTGTGGCAAGACCCAGTCTGATTAAAATAAACACCCATATTGCCTATGGCAGTCCCAACAAGCAGGATACTCCAGATGCCCACGGAGCGCCCCTGGGAGAAGATGAAATTCGCCTGGTTAAAGAATTTTATGGAGTGCCTTCGGATAAAAGTTTTTATGTGCCTGAAGAAATCCTTGAAGAGACCCGGAAAGCCATTACCTTTGGCCAGGGGTTTGAAAATAACTGGCAGGAGATTTTTAACGAATATAAAACCGAATACCCTGGAGATGCATCACAATTTGTGGATGCCATTTCTGGATTTCTGACACAGGGCTGGGATGCTAAAATCCCCCAGTTTAAAATCGAGGACGGCCCGGTTGCAACCAGAGCCGCTTCGGGAAAGGTGCTTAACGCCATAGCTGATAACCTTCCTGTTCTCATGGGAGGATCTGCAGACCTGGCCCCGTCCAACAAGACTTATCTTAACAATTTTATGGAATTCCAGAAAGATGCCTGGGGCGGCAGAAATATCAGGTTTGGCGTCCGGGAGCATGCCATGGCAGCCATCATGTCCGGCATGTACCTGCATTCCGGTATCCGTCCCTTTGGAGGAACTTTCCTGGTATTTGCAGATTATATGCGGCCGGCAATCAGGGTGGCTACCCTGATGAAACTTCCTTTGATCTATGTTTTTACCCATGATTCAGTGGCCGTTGGGGAAGACGGTCCCACCCACCAGCCAGTGGAACATCTGGCATCCTTAAGAGCCATTCCCGGGTTAAATGTGATCCGGCCGGCAGATGCCAATGAAACTGCCCTTGCCTGGAAACAGGCCCTGACAACAATGGATGCTCCTACGGCCTTGATTCTGAGCCGCCAGAAACTGCCCACAATGGATGTTTCCAATCGTGACGGTGAGTTCAGTTACGGGGCCTATGCCATAATGGATTCGGGCAGGGAAGCTGATATGCTGCTCATTGGAACAGGTTCTGAGGTTCATATCTGTCTGGAAGCTGCCCAGACCCTTGAAAAAGATCACAATGTTAAAGTATCGGTTGTATCCATGCCTTCCTGGGAACTGTTTGAACAATCACCAGCTTCCTACAGAGAAAGAATTCTTCCTGGTTCTGTGACCAAAAGACTTGCCGTTGAAGCAGGAATAAGCATGGGCTGGCATAAATATGTGGGAACAGCCGGCAAAGTCATTGGTATAGATAAATTCGGTGCATCAGCTCCAGGCGGTACCGTACTCAGAGAATATGGATTTTCCAGTGAAAATATTGTGGAAAATGCTCTGGAACTAATGAAAAATTAAAGGAAAAATCCATGCAGATTTCCGTTAAAACCAGTGCCAGAACCCAGATGATCGATATTACATCCCAGGTGAGAAAAGCAGTTGAATCATTGGATATCCAGAACGGTCTGGTCCATGTCTGCTCCATGCATACCACGGGAGCGATCACCATCAATGAAAATGCAGATCCTGCCGTTGAAATTGATATCCTGAACACCATCAACAAAATTATTCCCTGGGATGATCATTTCAAACACATGGAAGGTAATTCAGCCGCCCACATCAAGGTGAGCCTTTTTGGTCCCTCGGAAATGATCCCACTGGAAAATGGTTCCCTGGTGCTGGGTACCTGGCAGGGGATATTTTTCTGCGAATTTGATGGTCCAAGAAACCGCAGGGTCAATGTAAAAATACTGGCTGATCCTGTCTGATATAGATGACAGTATGGCAAAAAAGGGTAAAATTAAAAGGGAAACAAGGGAAATGGAAAAAAAGGTATTGGTGTCCCGGCAATTTCCAGACATCGGGATAAAATTATTGGAAGAACAGGGGTTTGAGTTGACCATCTGGCACAAGGACAGACCCATGTATCCTTCAGAACTTATTGAACTGTCGATGGAGCACCAGGCTCTGCTGTGCACCCTGACAGATAAGATTGATAAGGATTTCCTTGAAAAATGCAGTCATCTTGAGATTATTTCCCAGTTTGCCGTGGGCTATGACAATATTGATGTGGATGAAGCTACACTCCTGGGTATACCCATCGGGTTTACACCGGATGTCATGAGCGAGGCAACAGCAGATATTGCCTTTGGTCTCATGATTGCGACAGCAAGGAAAATGTTTTTTCTCCATAAAACCATTATAAAAGGGGATTGGGGATATTTCAAGCCGACGGGAAACCTTGGCATGGAACTGAAGGGGAAAACCCTTGGGATTTTTGGAATGGGACGTATTGGAATGAAAATGGCACAGCGATGCAAAAATGCCTATGATATGGAAGTGATTTATCATAATCGAAAGCCGGACAGGGATGCTGAAAAAGCCTTGGATGCATCCTGGGTCAGTTTTGATGAACTGCTGGCCAGAAGTGACGTTCTTTCAGCCCACTGCGTACTGAGTCCTGGGACCCGGGGTGTTTTCAATGGGTCAGCCTTTAAAAAAATGAAATCCACTGCCATTTTTATCAATACGGCCCGGGGGCCCATTCATAATGAGCCGGATTTGATAGAAGCCCTTTCTTTAAATGAAATCTGGGGAGCAGGCCTTGATGTGACAGATCCTGAACCCATGGCAGCGGACAACCCGCTTTTATCCATGGAAACCGTCTGTGTCCTTCCCCATGTGGGCTCCGGTACCATCGAGGCAAGGGATGGCATGTCCAGGCTGGCAGCCGAGAATATCATTGAATTTTACAGGACAGGGACTTTACCCTTTATTGTAAATCCCATTGTATTGAAATAGTGCTGTAAAAATAAATATTAAAATAAAGACCGTAAAAATCTCAGGTTGCTTCAGGACAAAATTGCCATAGCCAAAACAAAGGGCTGATTCCATGCACACATCAAAAATAATTCATACGGTGAGCTGCCATGCAGAAGGAGAAGTAGGGGATGTTATTGTGGGCGGAGTGGCATCTCCGCCGGGAAATACCCTGTGGGAACAGTCCAGGTGGATTGCAGAGGATAAAACCCTTAGAAATTTTATGCTTAATGAACCCAGGGGCGGTGTTTTCCGCCATGTAAACCTTCTTGTGCCCCCGAAAAATCCCAAAGCCCAGATGGGATGGATTATCATGGAACCAGAGGATACCCCTCCCATGTCGGGTTCCAACAGCCTCTGTGTGGCCACGGTTCTCCTTGAAACAGGGATTCTGCCCATGGAAGAACCTTTGACCAGACTGATCCTTGAAGCGCCGGGAGGACTGATTCAAGCCGTTGCCACCTGTAAAGACGGCAGAGTAGAGAGAATGACAATCCACAATGTTCCCTCTTTTGTCCATGGACTGGATGAGCCCCTGGAGGTGCCGGGTCTTGGCACCCTGATGGTGGATACTGCCTATGGGGGGGATTCCTTTGTGATTGCGGATGCCCGGGCACTGGGCTTTGAAGTTGTACCGGATGAAGCCCGGGATATGGTTGAAGCAGGCATTAAAATAACCAATGCAGCCACAGAACAGCTGGGATTTGTACATCCTGAAAATTCAGACTGGGACCATATTTCTTTTTGCCAGCTGGCAGCCCCTTTGACAAGGGAAAAAGGGGTGATCAAGGGGCGAAATACCGTGGTCATCCAGCCGGGCAAACTGGACCGGTCTCCCACGGGAACCGGGTGTTCCGCCAGGATGGCGGTTCTGGTAAAAAAAGGGATACTCAGGACCGGAGATCAATATATTGGGGAGTCTGTCATTGGTTCCCAGTTTATCTGTCGGATTGAATCCAATACCCGGGTTGGGGATCTGCCTGCAATTCTTCCGTCCATATCAGGGCGGGCATGGGTTACTGGAACCCACCAGCACATGCTGGACCCGAATGACCCCTGGCCCCAGGGCTATAAGGTTGCAGACACCTGGCCTGGAATGGGGTGACCTGCCAGTCCAGAGTCATTGAACAGTTTATTTTTTCTCCCCTGTATCAATTTCCCCTGTATCAATTTCCCCTTTATCCAATAGATGAACCCGGTTTCGGCCGGTGCCTTTTGCCCCATATAGTGCCTGGTCTGCTTCTGATATCAGATCGGTTTGCAAGGTATTGCCGGATGGTATCATGGATGCCACCCCCATGCTGATGGTAAGCCATTCAGAAACCTGGGAACCGGAATGAACTATGCCCAGAGATTCCACGGCAACGCGCATATGTTCAGCCAGGCGCAAGGCTCCCTGGGTATCGGTATCGGGAAGTATCACAGCAAATTCCTCCCCTCCATATCTTGCAACCATATCCCCGGGTCTTTTTAGAAGTTCCTTGAGTCTGGATGCCACTCGTTTCAGGCTTTCATCCCCTTTCTGGTGTCCATAGGTATCATTGTAGTTTTTGAAAAAATCGATATCGCACATGATCAGAGATAATGGCTTTCCATCCCTTTTCATTCTATGCCATTCTTTTTCAAGTGTTTCATTAAAGTGGCGACGATTGGCAACCCCGGTTAATCCATCCTGATAGGAAAGCTGGAGCAATTTTTTTTCAAGCTGTTTGCGATCTGTAATATCCCTGAGTATCCCCACTGCATGATTCCGGCCTTCAAGATCAATGGCGGAGATGGAAAGTTCAATGGGAAATTCAACACCCCCTTTTCCAAGAGCTTCCAGTTCAAGAATATTTCCCAATGCCGGGCCTTGTCCGGTTTTTTTGAAATGATCAAAACGGGATAGAAAAGATTTATGGTATCTTACCGGGGCTATTAACCCGTGCAGATCCTTGCCCAGAACCTCCTGTGCCTCATATCCGAACAGGGTTTTTGCTGCCGGATTCCAATAGGAAATTTTGCCTTTATGATCCATGATGATGATGGAATCCCTTGTGTTTTCAACGGCTTTTCGGATGCGAACAAGTTCAAAATCTGTGGTTTCCATCTGGGTTTGCACCCGGCCGAGAAACAGGAAAAAAAAGATAAACAGCAGGCTGCCCGCTGCCACACAAATCCCTGAAATCAGAAACAGAGTGGAACGGATGCTTTTTTTAAGGCTGGTGATATTACTTATCACCAGCATCTGGCCTATCTGACGCTGGCCGGCATCCATCAAAGGGATAAATCTACCTATATAGTACTGGCCCTGGTGCATAAATTTCAGGTCCTTCCGGGTTTCAACACTGGCTTCTGCAGAATAGGCCTGATGGATATTCCAGGGAAATGTTTCCATGGTTTGATAAATTATAACCCTGGAAGATATCTGGTCCCATGGGGGGGCTTTGCGGTGGAGCATTTTCATACCCGCCTCCCATTGATGACGAAGGAGATATTTTTTTTTAATCAGCACCTGGATTTCCAAACCAAGAATATTGTGCAGCTTTTCTGATATGTGCTCAATTTCTTCCCCCAGTTCCACATAGCCCAGGAGCTTATTCCCTTCATATAAGGGTGCTACTACACGAAGGGTAAGGGTTCCCAATGGTCCAAGTTCAATACCCCAGGAGATTTTTCCGGTCTTTTCAGCTGCCAGGGTTGTGAAGCGATCAATCAAATCTCCATATTTTTCCGGTTTGTGAATCCGGAGAATATTTATGCGGTCAGGCCCTGTAAAATAAAAATGGGTAACCCGGTGGTTTGACAGAAGAGTATTGAAAAGAGGCCAGGCTTGCATGAGAAGTGACTCTTTGTCCCTTTTCTTCAGGGAGGCCTTGGTCTTGGGATCCCTTAGAATGACTTCCAGGGCAGAGGCCATCATGCCAGCATCATTCTCCAATTGGACGGTAAAAAGGTCCTGAAAATAGTTGAAGTCGTTTGTTACATCTTCAATAAGCTGTTCCTGGTGAAACCAATAAAAAATAAAGACAAAAGAGCCCAGCAACAGGAAAAAAGCTGTAATTAAGGGGATAAGGATACGGAGTTTAAAGTTTTTTTCTTTCATGAATCCCCATCCTTTTCAGTCAGTATTGTTAAATTGTTCTATCCCATGGGGAAATATTACCTGGGGTATCTAGTTGTGTCAAACAGATAAGATCCTATTTTTTTAATTTAGATTCTCATTGTCTTTTTTAAGCAAAGGCATTTTAACCACTGGCACCCCCTCTTTGGTAAGAATTTTTTCTTCCTCCTTTGTGGTGGTACCCCTTATATTCCGGAATTCAGTTGTGCCATAGTGCATTTTCAGGGCTTCTTTTGAAAAGGAGGAACCCACGTTTTCATAGTTTTTTTCCACATATTCAGATATTTTTTCCGTAAATTCAGCAATGGCTTCCTGGCTTGCCTGTATGGATTGCTGTTTCTGGTTTGATGAAGAGCTTGAGGACCTTATGGAGATGGGGGAAAGTTTTTGTTCAACCGAAGTGGTTTCACAGACAGGACATTGTAAAATACCCTGACTTTGCTGATTCTCAAGATCTT
>NBML01000051.1 GCA_002085465.1 Desulfobacteraceae bacterium 4572_89
TGAACCTCATCAGGATTGTCTACCAATGCCTTTGCAATGTACTCTACCAGATCTTTCATAAAAACATCTCCAAATTAGTGAGAATTCCCAGGTAATCCATATTTGGATTTCCAGGGTTGGGTGCGGTGGTTACGCTCAGAAGTTCAGGTTTATGCAGATGCCTCAGTAAAACCCTGGCTTTTCAGGATGCTTTGAACCGTGGTGGAAGGTTTGGCGCCTTCACCCATCCAATATCTGATTCTGTCCTCTTTAAGAACAATTGCTGCTGGTTCTGTCATGGGGTTATAGGTTCCCAAAGCTTCCAGAAACCTGCCGTCCCTTGGGGATTCAATATCGGCGGCCACAATTCTGTAAAAGGGTTTTTTCTTGGTTCCTTTTCGGGTCAATCTGATTTTTACGGACATTGGTTTTTTTCTCCTTAAAATGGAAGCATGCCTTTTAACGAACGCATGCCGCCTTTATTAAACTTCTTAATCATCTTCATTGACTGGGTATAGCTTTTCAGGAGCTTATTAAGTCACTTATATTTAAACCCTTGAGTTGTTTTTTGTTCACACCCGGCAACATGCCGATAAGATCCTTTATGGATCCCATTTTTCGGACAGACTTCATCTGATTCCGGAAGTCTTCAAGGGTGAAAGCATTTTTTCTTAATTTTTGTTCAAGGGCCTTGGCTTCTTTCTGGTCAACTGCATCCTGGGCCTTTTCAATAAAGGAAAGGGTGTCACCCATTCCCAGTATTCTTGAGGCCATCCTGTCGGGATGAAAGGCTTCAAGGGCGGTTGATTTTTCTCCTACACCAATAAATTTCAAGGGCTTGCCCGTGACCGCCTTGATGGAGAGGGCTGCCCCGCCCCTGGCATCTCCATCCATTTTGGTCAGTATAAACCCATCAAGATCCAGCCGCTTGTCAAATGATCCGGCAATATTAACAGCATCCTGGCCTGTCATGGCATCGGCAACCAAAAGGATTTCCGACGGGTTCAGGCCTTTTTTAATGCCTTCAAGTTCAGCCATTAATTCATCATCAAGATGTAAACGGCCGGCAGTGTCAATCAACAGGGTGTCACAGCCCTGCTCCCTTGCCGCCAATTGTGCATCCTGACAGATTTTTAAGGGTTTCATGTCGGTTGTTGACTGAAAAACAGGCACATCCAGCTGTTGTCCAATTCTTTTCAGCTGATCAATGGCCGCAGGTCTGTAAACATCCACTGGCACAAGGAAGGGCTTTCTGCCCTGCTTGCGCAGGTACCGGGCAAGCTTTCCCGTGGTAGTGGTTTTACCTGACCCCTGCAATCCAACCAGCATAACAGAGCCCAGAGCTTTGTCATCAAGCTTTAGATCCTGATGCTCTGACCCCATCATTTTGGTGAACTCGTCATTTACAATTTTAATGACCTGCTGACCAGGAGTAAGGCTTTGCATTACCTCCTGACCAAGTGCCCTGGCCTTTATATCTGAAATGACATTTTTTGCAACCTTATAATTGACATCTGCCTCAAGAAGTGCCATCCTGACTTGTTTTAAGCCGTCTTCGATGTTCTTTTCATTAAGGGTGCCGTGACCTTTTAATTTTTTAAAGACCGAATCAAGTCTATCACTCAAATTTTCAAACATAAAGGATTATACAAGGGAAGAATTGGCCCAATGGCTTGAGGATAAAGGAATAAGATCCTTCAGGTCCAGGCAGATTTTTAAATGGGTTTACCTGAAACTGGCCCAAAGCTTTGCTGAGATGACCGATCTTGGCAAGCCTTTGCGCCAGATGCTGGAGGCAGATTTTTACATAGGTAGCCTGGACCTTGAAAACAAACAGATCTCTTCCGATACCACGGAAAAGTTCTTATTTGGACTATCTGATGGCCATTATATCGAGTCGGTTTTAATACCGGAAAAGGATCACTTTACCATCTGTGTATCCACCCAGGTGGGGTGTGCCATGGGATGTGAATTTTGTTTGACTGCCAAGGGAGGTATCAAGCGTAATCTCAGTGTGGCAGAGATTATTGCCCAGGTTCGGGATCTCCGGTTTCATCTGATGCAAAAGAAAATAGAACCTCTTAAACTATCAAATATTGTTTTCATGGGCATGGGAGAACCCCTTGCCAATTATGATAATTTGATCAAGTCCCTGCACATCCTCATGGACACGGATTACGGCATGAAGTTTGCTGCAAGAAAGATCGCCGTCTCCACCTCCGGGCTTGTGCCAAATATCATACGTTTGGGCCAGGATACAAATGTAAATCTTGCTATTTCTTTGAATGCCACCAATGACAAGACAAGGTCCAGGCTCATGCCCATCAATAATAAATATCCCATACATGAGCTTTTGAAAGCCTGCCGGGCTTTTATCATGAAACCCCGGAACAAGATTACATTTGAATATATTCTGATCAAGGGTATAAATGATTCCAGAGAAGATGCCTTCAGGCTGGTGAAGCTTCTTGCCCCCATCCGGGCCAAGGTGAACCTGATTCCCTTTAATGAGCATGAAGGATCTGAATTTAAACGGCCGGGTTTGAAAACAATTTCCAAGTTTCTCCAGATTTTGCTGGATCGAAACATGACGGCCATCATTCGCAAGAGCAAAGGGGATGATATTTCAGCAGCCTGTGGTCAACTTAAGGCAAAACTGATCATCTGAAAAACAAAACTGATCACATGAAAAAGATGATTGCTTCCAGTAACCCAGGACAAGGCCTGGAAACATTTTAAATTCCTTGCATAATCTACAGGGGATTGAAACTATCTGGATATGAGTTATAATTCAGGAAGTGATGTAATTTATTAAACCATTATGATAAACCGGTATGAAGCGAATTGTTATAGATGAATTTTATGAATAAACTTAAATATATTTAATTGATGGGAAGGAAATATGTCAAATATAACTCTGGAAGATAAAAAGATTCTGATTGTTGATGATGAACCCGATGTCCTTGATTCCCTGGAAGAATTGCTCAATATGAGTACCACTGTAAGGGCCCAAACCTATGAAGATGCAAACATGCTACTTGAGACCCAGGAGTTTGATCTGGCTATACTTGATATAATGGGGGTGGATGGGTATCAACTGCTGGAAACCGCAATTAAAAAAAATATAGTAACTGTTATGCTGACAGCCCATGCCCTGAGTCCTGCCAACATTAAGAAATCCTATCAAGGGGGTGCCTGTTCCTATATACCCAAGGAAGAAATGTTTAATATTGAAACATTCCTTCTGGATGTCCTCAAAGCCAAACAAGAGGGCAAAAATCCCTGGACAGGCTGGTACAAACGTTTGGCCTCTTTTTGTGAAGAAAAATTCGGGCCGGATTGGGATAAGGATGAAAAAGAGTTCTGGGAAAAAATGATTTATTATTAATCCTTTTTCATCCCCTATATCATAAGGTCTTTAAGTGCAGAAGGCTCAAGACAGGGAACCAGGACAATGGATTCTTTTCCTTTTTTTGTTATTTTGATTTTAGCTGTTTCACCGGGTTTTGATTTGGTATATCCGGCTGTTATTCCGGCAGCTGTTTCAATGTGCGAATCTGAAAAATTCCCCATGAGAATTGCATCCGGCCCAGGCATCTCAGCATGCCGAAGCCGGATATCCTGATCCTTGTCAAACCAGGTCATGATCTGCTGATTGTCATATTTTGAACGCCCCACAATGAGTTTGCAGCAATTTTGTTTGTTGCTCAAATTATTCAACTTGTCCAAATCGTTCTGATCCTCCAGGCTATCCAGCCTGAAATGACGTCCATGTTTCAAAAGGTGCAAATGTCTGGTTTCATAAGTTTTTTGTACTATTAAAAGGTCTCTCAGCCTGTCTGAAAAACCCTTGTCCGTTAAAAGGCAGCCCCCGGCAGGTGCTGGATATTCTGTGATACCAAAATCTTTTGCCATCTTCATCTGCACCTTTCTGGACCGCCCTGTAATATCCATCAATTTTTCACGATCAACCAGGCCCTGCTGCTCCATTATAGTTTCAGGCAGGCATTTTGCACTCAGGGGGCGCAGTATATACTTGCCAAACCCTGAATTTTTTTCAACATATTTTAAAGCATTTTTGGTCTGGGACTTGGGCCGCTGGCCTAAAACTTCGCCGCTGAATAGAAAATGGAACCCTTTTTCCTTCATAATATTGCCTGCAATGGAAAACATCAGGGTATGGCAGTCCATGCAGGGGTTCATGTTTTTGCCGAACCCTGCTTTGGGAGCCTTCATCATCTCCATAAACGCATTTGTTATATCCTGGGTGATAATAGGAATACCTGTCCTGGCCGAAGCATTTTTTGCTGCCTGGGATGAAAAAAAAGGAGTTTCAAAGCTGATCCAGGTAACATCAATCCCCTGGTTTTGTAATACCAGGGCAGACAATATGCTGTCCAGGCCGCCTGAACAGAGGCCCAGGGCTTTAATCGGTCTTGTGGTTTTTTCTATATTCATATATAAGCACTTTATGGTTTTGGGCACATTAAAAATTCAAATAATGCTTGAAAGATTAAGGGACCGTTATCCGGTTGTCAAGACCCAGCTGGATCATAAAACCCCCTTTCAATTACTCATTGCCACCATAATGTCTGCCCAATGTACTGACAATCAGGTCAACAAGGTTACAAAAAAACTTTTTGCCAGATATCCAGATCCCTCCAGCCTGTCTTCGGCCCCATTAAATGATATTAAACGCATTATTTATTCCACCGGGTTTTACAATAACAAATCAAAAAATATCAAGGCCTGTGCCCAGGCAGTCCTGGAAAATTATAACAGCATTGTGCCCAAAGAGATTGATGAATTGACAAGATTGCCCGGAGTAGGGCGGAAAACAGCCAATGTTGTAAGATCGGCCGCATTCGGGTTCCAGGCCATTGTGGTGGATACCCATGTTTTGAGGCTTTCCCAGCGCCTTGGCCTTACCCAAAAAAAAGATCCTGTCAAGGTGGAGTTTGAACTCATGGAGATTATTCCTGAATCTTCCTGGAGCGATTTGTCCTTGCAGTTTATTTATTTTGGCAGGGAAATCTGCGATGCCAAAAAACCCCATTGTGATATCTGTCCTCTGTTTGATATCTGTCCCACACGGGGGAAAAAGTAGATACCAGATATAAAATATAAACTGATCTTTCTATACAATTGTTATTTAGTGTTTAAATTTAATATCCAGGAGGAAATGAACATGTCACTCATCGTGGCCAAAGAACTTGAAAAGACCTATGTTGCAGGAGATATATCAGTCCATGCCATCCGGGGTGTTGATTTTGCCATTGAACCGGGCTCCTTTGCATCTTTTATTGGTCCTTCCGGCAGCGGCAAGTCTACTCTGCTCAATATGATCGGTTGTCTTGATCCACCCACCAAAGGGAACATTATGGTTGCTGGAGAGGAAATTACAGGCTTCAATCGAAAAGAGGCAGCCCGTTTCCGGGGAGAGCACATTGGTTTTGTGTTCCAGGATTTTAACCTGATTCCTGTTCTCACTGTTTTTGAAAACGTTGAGTACCCTTTGCAAATGGTTCAGAACTGGCCCAGGGAAAAGCGCAGGGCCAGGGTTATGGAAATGCTTGAGGCAGTGGGCATGGCCGATCAGGGTCATAAATATCCCAGTCAGATTTCCGGTGGACAAAAACAGCGGGTTGCCGTTGCAAGGGCTTTGGTCACCAATGCAAAGCTTGTCCTGGCCGATGAGCCAACTGCTAATCTGGACCGGGAAACAGCAGGCCGAATTATAGCCCTGATGAAAAAGATGCGGGATGAGTTTTCCACCACTTTTGTATTTTCCACCCATGACCCCCGCATTGTTGATAATGTTGAAATAACCTTTACCCTGGAAGATGGCAAACTCATGAGAAATGAGATGTCAGCGGGAGGTGGACATGTTTAATATATTCAAACTTGCCTGGCGTAACCTTTTGCGTTATAAACGCCGGACTCTGCTCACCTCCATGCTTATTACCCTGGGCGTGGTTGCTGTGCTTCTTTTTGTCTCTGTGTCCGGGTCTTTCAAGGCCATGATGGTGGGTCAGATAACCGATTCCATGCTGGGGCATCTCCAGGTTCATAAGAAGGGCTATCTGGCTTCTATAGACAGTCTGCCCTTAAACCGTAATTTAACAGATAAGCAGATCAAAAAGGTCAAGCAGATGCTTGATGGCAGTGAAGCAGTGGAGGCTTATTCAATGCGCATTAAGCTGGGCGCCATGTTCAGCAACTTTAAAGAGACCACCAATATCCGCTTGAATGCTGTTAATCCTGAAGAGGAGATGGCCACAGCCCCTCTGCTGACTAAACGGATACTGGAAGGAGAAAAGGAAGGTCTCATCAAACAGGGTGAAATTTTAATTCCAGAACTCATTGCCAGGGGCATGAAGGTTAAGACCGGGGATTCCATTGTCCTGGTGGCAAACAATAAGGATGGTTCCGTAAACGGCCAGACCTTTATGGTCCGGGGTATCCTTGAAGGTATTTCAGGGCCGGGAGGCAGGGACGGGGTGATCCATATCAAAGATGCCAGATCTTTGCTGCGAATCCAGGGGGCAGAAGTCAGCGAAATTGCCATCCGTCTCAAGAACATTGAATCTTTGCCAACAGTCTTTGCAAGTCTGAAGCAGGAGCTGGAATCCATTAAAAATAAGATGAATAAGCCAATGTTTGAGGTCCACACCTGGGAGAAAATTTCTCCATTCTTCAATATTGCCAAGATGATTAATCTCATGACCTTTTTTATCAAGATCATGCTGGTAGCCATTGTCCTGGTCAGCATAATGAATGTGATGATAATGGCTGTGTTTGAGCGTATTAATGAAATCGGAACCATTGCAGCCATAGGTACCTCTCCCGCCAAGATCATGGGCCTGTTTGTGGTGGAGGGATTCCTCATGGGAATTCTGGGTACGGCAATTGGTACAGTGATCAGCCTGGTCAGCATCTATATAATGAATGCCACCCAGATCAGCTTTGATTTTGGACGACAGACCGGACTGCTCCTTTCCCCAACCATTAACAGCAATGATGTTATCACTATTGTTGTGATTGTAATTGGCATAGCCGTTCTTGCAAGCCTTCAGCCTGCCTGGAAGGCTGCCAGGATGGACCCCATAACAGCCCTAAGGCATGTATAGGAGAAAATGAGAATGAAAAAAATATTTTTGATAGTTCTTTTGGGCAGCGCCCTTGCCGGCATTTATTCTGCCCAGGCTGCTGACCTGGATGGTGCGGCAATTCTCAGCCAGGTTGATAAAAATCTCCAGCCCCAATCCTATGAGATGTATAGAAAACTTATCAATGTTGAGCCGGACGGATCTAAAAAGGAATTTATCCTTTACTCTGTGAAAAAGGGACAGGACAAAATGGTGGCCCTGTTTCTTTCGCCGGCCAGTGAAAAGGGACGTTCCACCCTGCGACTGGGTGAGAATATGTGGCTTTATATTCCCAATGTGGGCAAACCCATCCGTATCACCAGCCTCCAGTCTGTGGTGGGTGGTGTCTTTAATAATTCCGATATCCTGCGCCTTGACTATGGCTCTGAATACGATCCTGTCAGCATTACCCAGGAGGGTGACACATACCTTCTGGAACTCAAGGCCAAGACCAATGCCATTGCCTATGACAGCTTGAAGATGTGGGTGGATGTAAAGGCGGTTGTCCCCACTACCATTGAGTGCTATGCTGCCAGCGGAATGCTTATCAAAACCCTGTACTATAAAAATATCAAGGACTTTGGGGATGGCATTGTACGTCCTTCTGTGCTTGAGACTGACAGCCCGCTTTATAAAGGTTATAAATCGGTAATGATCTATGCCAAGGTCCAGAAAAAAGAGTTGGCTGATGAGGTGTTTTCATTGAATTATCTGTCCAGGGTCGATGAACTGCGTTAATTTTTTTTCCCATATTTTTTTGGAAGTTTTTCAAAGCAAAGGGAAAAATTTGTATAGCCGAATTGTTTTCCATATAATGGTCAGCCTTATGTTTATGGCAAGCTTTGCCGCTGCCCAGGAGGAGTTCAGCTTTAATCTTGAGGAGTTTGAGAAGAAGAACCTTGAGTGGGGTGGTTATGCAGAGATTAAACTGGAGCATAACAAGGTCAATCAAAGTTCTGCCTTTGCTCTTCTGGATTCCCATGGGGATCCTCGCTCCAGTCTGGATCGTTTTACTTCCACCCTTCAATTGGATGGTAATTACAACAAGGGTCTGTTCAGCCTTAACTGGGTAACTCAAGCTTACGGCCGCCAGGATCAGGAACAATGGGAAGATGAGGCCAGTATATTTGAGGCTTATGCCAGTATTAAACCAACGCCCATGGCAAGTATTGATCTGGGCAAAAAGGTATTTAAATGGGGTAAGGGCTATGCCTGGAACCCGGTTGGTTTTATTGACAGACCCAAGAACCCCAATAGTCCTGAGGAATCCTTGGAGGGGTATATAGGTGCGGGTCTTGATCTGATCAAAAGTTTTTCAGGTCCTTTACAGACCATGGCCCTGACCACGGTGCTCCTGCCGGTACATGACAATATTAATGAGGATTTTGGAAAGAAAGACAACATAAATCTTGCTGCCAAGCTTTATCTGCTCTATCGAGATGTGGATATTGATTTTCTTTTATACACGGGTAACAGCCGGACAACCAGGTATGGTTTTGATTTTTCAACCAATCTGGCCACCAATTTTGAGATCCACGGTGAGCTGGCCCATATTCCCGAACAATCCCAGAAGATTTTGGATGCAGACGGCAGTGTAGGAATTCGGAAAATTGCCGATACCAGCTATCTCCTAGGGCTTCGTTACCTCACGGAAAACGATGTTACAACTATAATTGAATACTATCATAACGATGATGGGTATACTGAGGAGGAGCAGGGCCGTTTTTTTGATCTGGTTGATGGTGCCAATGACCTTTTTATGGAAACAGGCGATGATTCCCTATACAGCAGGGCAGCTTCAATCAGTGACCGTGCCTATGGCAGATCCCAGAGCGGCCGTAACTATCTCTATGTCAAGGTTACCCGGAAAGAACCCTTTGACCTGCTTTATTTTACTCCGGGCTTCACCGCCATTATTAATCTGGATGATGAAAGTTTTTCCCTGAGCCCCGAGGCAGTATACACTGGATTTACCAATTGGGAACTGCGCCTGCGTTTTTCCCTGATTGTTGGAAGCAGTTTTACCGACTATGGTGAAAAGCAGAATGAAAATAAGCTGGAGCTGCGGGTCCGCTATTTTTTCTAGACCCCATGGATATTTAGGACCGAAGAGTTTATAATTTAATAGGAATTTGCCTTTAGCCATTAAGCTTTTAGCTAACAGCCAACAGCTAATGGCTGAAAGCTATCGTTAGGAAGAGCCCGTGGAAACTTCAAAATTGTTGATAAAGTCCACCAGTTTTTCACATTCTTTTTTAAGGGTTAAAAGCTTTTTGTCCAGGTTTTCAAGGTCGTGATCACTTCCGGCGGATTCAATGTCCATGGCTGCATTGGCAGCATGTCCTGCTGCCAGATATTTTAAGGTACCCTTGAGCTTATGGGCAGAATTATTTATTTTTTCAGGGTCTTTATGGGCAGCGGCATCTTGTATCTCATCAAACATATCAGGCCATTCAGAGAGGAAATCTGCAAAACACTCCTGAATAAGTTCAAGATCATTGTCCATGATTTTTTTTAGCTCTTTCATATCTACTATTTTGTTGACCCTGTTCGAATCTGACATGGTATCCCTTCCTTTTTTTGGGCGGTTATGAGTCTTTTTTTTGTTCCCAGAACTCCCGGCTTTCTTTGAGAATATCATTGATATCATCATCAATCATTTCTTCTTGAGGTATATTTTCATTTTTCGAGATTTCCTGTGTATCTGATTCGGCTATGAACTTTGATTCATCTGCCAACGGGTCTGATTCATCGGACAGAAGCTCATTTGGTTCCATTTCCAGGGATTTGGTGTTACTTTCTTCCTGGTTTGACAGTTCTAATTCAGGCCCATCCTCAAGTTCTGGTTCATCTTCAAGATCGTATTCCGGAAGAAAGATTTCTGGTTCATCCAGTTCAGTTTCATCCAGTTCTGCTTCATTTAGATCGGTTTCAACAAAATCGGTTTCATCAGGGTTACTTTCGTCAGATTCCTGTTCTGGAAGGGATTCATCCAGTTCAAAACCTGAGAGTTCCATTTTCTCTTCGGTTTCTGTTTTCATCAAGGCATCTTCATCCTGTTCTTCAATATAATTGCCTTCCCGGTCAAATAGCAGGCTGCCGCTTAGATTGATATCAAAGTCCATCCTGAAGGCGATTTTATTTTCGTGGACTATAATTTGTCCGCCCCTGGAAGAAAGGGATGAAACTTTCATGCGATCCTTGAGAATCTGTCTGACCATGTTCAGGTCCAGATTATCCTGAACAGCTTCTAACAAGTCTTTCTCTCCATTTTTTATAACTTGCGGGTCTGTTATTTTCATATAGGACACCTCATTTAAATATTGTATATTTTATTGGCAAATCCAGTTTCTATGAATTTTTCAAGATCAATGATTTTACCAATTTCCATGGTATCATGCATGTACTTTTGGACTTTATCCAGGTCGCTTGCTTCGGGGTAGAGACCATCCCAGCGTATTGCCTGGGGCTGTGAAAAAACATTTTTTAATACCTCGGGGTTCAGTCCCATTTTACCATTTGGATCAAGGAAATTGACAGCAATCTGTGCTGCCCTGACTTTATCATTTTCAATATATTCCCCTGTTTCTACCAGAAGACTGACAAATTCCTGGGCTGCTTCTGGATATTTTTGAATGAAATCTTCCTGCATGGCAACAACACAGCAGGGGTGATTGTCCCAGCGGCTGGCAGAATAAAATTCCAGGTTTCCTATTTCACCGGCAATGGCTTTGGTCGCCACAGGTTCTGCAACCATAAATCCTGCAACATCTTCATTTTCTTTCATTATACCGGGCATTTTTATTGGGGGAACAACCTCAAATCGTACATTGATGGCTTTTGCTCCTGGTACACCCGGTTTTAATCCCAGCTCTTTTAAAAATTTATGGGCCAGCATATGATGGACAGACATTTTATGGGGGATGTCCACTACTTTGTATTTGTAAAAGCTCTGGAGGGAATCAAATCTGTGGTCATAATGTCTGGATCGGACAAAGGTTGAGCCGTTTTTATGGGCAAAGAGGACCAGCCTTATGGGGGAATCATAGGCAAACAGATCCATGGCAATTGGGGCCAATACAAAGGCACAGTCGGTTTCCCCTGTTTCAAGTCCTTCCTGAATGGGGTTCCATCCCGCTTTAAGGCTGGTGGTAAGATCAAAATACTCAGGTTCGACATCTCCCTGTTCAATCCTGTGTTTAAGTGCGCCCAGAGCAAGGTGGTCTGTAATCTGAATATGGGATACGTTGAGTTCTACCTTTCCTCCCATGATGCTTCTTTGTTTTGTTGTGTGCTGGGCTTTTTCCATGCCAGTGGAAAAAGCCTTTTCAATACCTTTGCTGATCTGTTCTTCATCAAATGGTTTGGGAACATGTCCGTTGCCCCCGGCTTCCATTATAACCATCTGCTGACCCTTGTCAGCCTGGGCTGTGGCCATGATAAATGGAAGATCTTTGAACTCCTCACTGGCCCGGAGTGCTTTTAAAAATTCAAGTCCGTCCATCTTGGGCATGTTCCAGTCACTGATTACCAGGTCTGGATTTTCGGTTTTAACTTTTTCAAGTCCATCGGCTCCATTGACAGCCATGACAAGATTTGTATAGCCGGCTTTGCTGAGAATCTGTTTAAACATGATGCGCATGGTTCCTGAATCATCAGCAACAAGAATTTTTATATCTGGATTTACTGCCATAAAAGACTCCTTGATAATTATAAAAGTAATAATATTTTATCTGTTTATTTATCCCAGGACCTATTAAAGTTTACTTGAAGTTTTTGGAATAAACGGTCCAGAAGAAAACCCAATATTCCAATGGCAATTATCATTGCCATGAGTTTGTCATACTCCATTGTATCCCTTGCATCATTTATAAGATACCCCAGACCACTGGAAACGCCCAAAAATTCAGCAGGAACCAAAACGATCCAGGCTACGCCCAGCGCCAGTCTCAAGCTGGTCATCATCTGGGGCAGGGAGGAAGGAATCACAATGGTCCGTATGAGTTGAAAATTGTTTGCACCCTGGTTCAACGCCATTTTAATCCACTGGGGATTGATATGCAAAACTCCTATTGCTGTATTTAGTATTATAGGGCAAATTGTGGCCATTACAATCAAAAAATACACAGCCGACTCAAAGCTTGTAAATAAAAGCAGTGCAATGGGCATCCAGGACAGAGGGCTGATCATCCTGATAAATTGAATGGAGGAGTAGGAAAGTCCCCTGAGCATTGGATAGAATCCAATGATTATTCCCAGGGGAAAACCAAGTATGGATTTCAGGACGGGTGAAAATAAAACAGGATACCAGTATCCATGCGCATGCAAACAGGGCAAGGCCCAGTAGCTCAAATTTCCATCCAAACTCCATGCGGTTGGAAAAAGAATCCAGTCCAACCTGTCTGGAATCGCTATCTAATTTTCTGTTAATTGATTTCAACTACTTCTTCCCTTGTGAATGGTTTTTCCATGTTGGAGCTATTGAAAACATGCACTCCACCTGTTTCGTCAATGGCTTTTCTGACAAAGGTTTCATCCACCAGTTCCTGGGCAGCTGCACCTGTATCCAGAGAGGAAAGAAAGCTATTGTCACCTTCAACCTTGGTTTTTTTCATCTGATCCACAATAAACCGGGTGGCAGAAGGAAAGGGAAAGGGCTGGAACCCAATTCTTGTAACATCCCAATGGGGATGAACCAATTGTGTTTTATGTAAATTGCTTTTAAAAACCCGTGCCAGTATAGTTTCGGGGAACGGAAGATATCTTTCTCCGTCACGACTTAAAAGATGTGCTGTTTCCAGGGGGTTTTTCGTACACCAGGCCTGGGCTCTGACAATGGCATTCATGGCTTTTTGCACTACAATAGAATTTTTATCGATAAAATTCTGGTTGGCCACAACAACACAGCAGGGGTGGTCTTTCCAGATATCACCGGTAAACCGCATTATTCTTGCATTGAATTTTTCCTGGGCCAGGGCATTAAAAGGGTCAGCCACTATAAATGCATCAATTCTTCTGCCGAGAAGGGCTGTGGGCATGTCCGGAGGAGGCAGTATGAACAGGTTGACTTCATCCGCGGCCAGTTTTGCAGACTGGGGTTTTATTACAGGTTTGAGTCCCTGGGTCCTTATCCCCATCTGCAGGATAAGATTGTGCATGGAATACCAGGACGGGACAGCCACCTGTTTTCCGCCAAGGTCGGCGAATTTGTAAATCTCTGAGTTACCTCTAACGGTCACGGCACTACCATTTGTATGATCCCAGGCCAGAACTTTTATGGGTATGTTTTGTTTAAATCGCATCCACACAGGAATGGGAAACAGCATATGGGTTAGATCAAATTTTCCTGCCAGAAATGATTCAATCAGTATTTTCCATGATCTTACCATAACCGGCCTTTCAACCTGAAGCCCTTCCTGGGAGAAATAACCAAGTCCATGGGCCACAAGAAGGGGGGTTGCATCGGTAATGGGCAGATATCCCAGCCTGAGGGGAGACTGTTTTGCAAGTAATGGGGCTGCCCCTGGCAGGATCAGGCTTGAGCCGCTGGCAACAGCTGTTTTTATAAATCTGCGCCTCGACCAGACCTCAATTTTTTTATTTTTATTGGATATATCGATAGTTATAACAAGCTCCTTTTAGCAAGATAGGAGTATTTGAACTGTTCCAGAATCTTTATCCGGATTTCCTTAAATTTTGGATGGTTCCGGTCCCTTGGATACTCCTCATTTATTTCAAATATATTCGTGATATTTGCCGGTTCCCCTGCCAGAAGGATGATTTTATTTCCCATGCGGATGGCCTCATCAATGTCGTGGGTGACAAAGACTGCTGTGAATTGTTCTGACAGCCATAAATTAACAAGTTCTTCCTGGATATGGGCCTGGGTAAAGGTATCCAGGGAAGCAAAGGGTTCATCCAGAAGAAGGGCTTTGGGGTGTCCCACCAGAGCCCTTGCAAGGCAGACTCTCTGGGCCATGCCCAGGGAAAGCTGCCCGGGTTTGGAGTCTGAAAATCCGCCCAGACCCATTATCTCAAGGAATTGGTTTACCCTGTAGTCCAGTTCTTTTATGTCCCCCCTTATTTTGCAGCCATAGGCCACGTTCTCTTTTACGTTGAGCCAGGGGATCAGGGCTGGCTGCTGAAAAAGCATGGATCGTGAAGGATGGATTCCAGTAATTTTCTGATCGTCAACATAAATAGATCCAGATGTGGGTTTTTCAAGTCCTGCCAAAAGATTTAAAAGGGTTGTTTTACCACACCCTGACTCTCCCAGAATGATAACAAAATCTCCCGGTTCAATGGAAAAGGAGATATCTTTGAGAATAATATGATCTTCTTTTTTGGGACTTGTATATACCTTGGTTATTTTTTTAATATCAATTTTCAATGTCAGATTTCCGATACAGCCTTTATCGCATAGCCAGGGTTAAGGAATGAATCCAGGTCGATTGTCCGGGGCATCACACCCATGGTCCCTGTCATATAGTTTTGAATTATATCAAGTTTTTCCCTGTCAGGTATTAGCATTTTTGGATTAAAGTTTACATTATTGTTAAAAAGTGACTGCCTCACTATATCCCTGTCCTGGTCAAGAAAATTTTCTGCCCAATCAAGCCTCTTTTCATTTGTTTGGTTATCAAGGATCATATCATTAAGTTGTTTTGCAGATTGAAAAAAATGACGGACCAGTTTTTCCAGAAGATTTCCATGGGATTCTGCAAAATCATTTTGTACCACAAGTCCGCAACAGGGGTGGTCCTTCCACAGACTGTCAGAGGTGCAGAGCCTTTCTCCAATTCCCATGGCAATGGCTTGGCTGCCATAGGGTTCTGCAACCATAAAGCCTCCTATGTCACTGTCTTCATCATTTTCAAGCATTTCAGGCATGAGGACAGGGCTTGTTGACTCTGTCCGCGCCAGGCTGTTTGCAATATCTGAATCCCCTGCATTGGAGGAATCTAATTCCAGGTTTGCGGCTGCCAGAAGCTTATGGAGCAGCATGTGCTGCACAGACAATTCATGGGGTATCAAAAGGGTTTTTCCTTTTAAATCTGAAATGTTTTTCAGGGGATTTTTTTTGTTTTTTACTATCAAACTGCCGGACCTGTGGACAAACATTAAAAAAGAGATATCAAGACCAGAGGCAAACAAATCCATGGCCAGGGGGGAACTTATAAAAGCACCGTGGAGATTGCCCTGCTTCAGGCCGTCACTGATCTGTTCCCATGAATTCATGGGAATGTTTTCAAGGGTTGAGTCCCCTAATCCATGGTCTTCATGATAATCGCTATTACACCGGAAAACAGAATAACCCAGGACCAGGTGATCCACAATTTTTAAATGTCCTATGCGAATATTCAGATTTTCCCCCATAAATATTTCTCTGATCTTATTCTTTTGAATTTATTTTTTCAGTCAGCTTGTCAATGCGCTGGTTCAGGGTTTTGATATCAGACCGTGTCGGCAGATCCAGTTTGACCAGTATTTTTTCAATGGCAGTTTCTATTCTTTTGTCAAGGCCTGATTTGGCATCCTCATATTTTTGCTGGCATTCATTGAGAAATTCCTTTGCTTCCCCCTGGCTCATCTTGGAGTGTTCGGCAAACTCCTTTGCCAGTTCCTCAATTTCGCTTTTGGATTTCAAGGCCAGCCCCACACCGGTTAGAAGTGTTTTTTTAAGATAATCAAGCATGTGTCCTCCCGGATAATTTTTTATTTTAAAGTATAGGAATTTGCATTTAGCTGTTAGCCATTAGGCTTTAGCTAACTGCCAACAGCTAATGGCTAAAAGCTCGCGCGATAGCGCGCTAAGTTCATCCCCGGTTTTATTTAGAATCAGGTTCTATTTAGAACCAGGTTCATTTAGAACCGAAGGAGACATCCATAATATCCTCTATACAGGTGTCACCCTCCAGGATGGCATCCATCTTACCATAGGTCTGGGGAAGAAGGATATTAATAAAAAATTTTGCTGACTGCATCTGACCTGCATAAAAGGCTGCATCCTTGTTTTTTAAGGCTTTCTTGGCAACAGCATCCCTGTCAAGACTGCCTGCTTTCTTTGCAAGCTTGGGGGCAGCAATGCTTGCCCTCCACAAATGCATCCAGGCAAAGGTTATATCCCCTGTGATTTCAAGGAAGGGATGTGCAAAACCATAGGCATTGAGAACCTGGTCTGATCTAGACCTCTGGCCAATTATTTTAGAAAGTTCTGTAAAACGTGAAAGTCCATGGGAAACTTTATCAGCAAGCTCTTTAACTCCTTCTACCTCCCTGGCATCATGGATGGTTTTTTTAATTTGGTCAAGGAAGTATTCAAAGGATTTCCCCTGGTTCATGGAAAGTTTTCGGCCCAGAAGATCCATGGCCTGGATTCCGTTGGTGCCTTCGTAGATCATGAAAATTCTGGAGTCTCTCATGAGCTGCTCCACTGGAAATTCCCGGATATATCCATACCCCCCGTAGACCTGAACCCCGTGGGAGCAGACTTCCAGGGACTTGTCCGTGACATAGCCCTTGACAATGGGGGTTAAAACTTCAATGAGTGCGGCCGTGTTTTTTTTCAGGGTTTCATCATCCGTGGTATGGACAATGTCGGAACATTTACCATAATAATAGATCAATGAGCGCATACCCTCGGTATAGGCTTTCATATTCAGTAGCTGGCGTTTTACATCCGGGTGCTGAATAATGGGAACACTTTTAGCGGTTCTGTCTTTTCCTGCGGTCAGGTGTCTTCCCTGTATCCGGGTCCTGGCATATTCCAGGGCATACATATAGGAAGCAGATGCAACGGCAAATCCCTGCATACCAACAAAGGCCCGGGCTTCATTCATCATCTGGAACATTTCAGGTATGCCTCTGTTTTCTTCTCCCAGCAGGGTGCCGATGCATTCGCCTTTTTCACCCAGAGAGAGGGAGGCAGTTGCATTGCCGTGGATGCCCATTTTCTTTTCCAGTCCTGTGCAGATCACATTGTTGAATTCTCCCAGACTCCCATCTTCATTGACCCGGTATTTGGGGGCCAGGAAAAGGGAAATCCCCCTGGTACCTGCAGGTGCGCCTTCAATCCTGGCAAGGACAGGGTGGATGATATTTTCACACAGATCATGTTCTCCTGCAGATATAAAAATTTTAGACCCCTGGATGGCATAGGTTCCATCCTCTTTTTTAACAGCAACGGTGGTGAGGGTACCCAGATCCGATCCAGCATCAGATTCCGTCAAAAGCATGGTGCCGCCCCATTCACCGGCAAACATTTTTTTCATATAAAGTTTTTTCTGGGTTTTGTTTCCAAAGGCCTCAACCAGTTTGGCAGCTCCGTGGGTCATGCCGTAATAGAGCATAAAGGCCGAGTTTGCGCCAATCATATATTCAAGGGCAGCACATCCCACGGTTCTGGGCATTCCCTGGCCCCCCACCTCGGGATCATCGCACATGGCCAGCCATTCTCCCTCACAATATAGTTTCCAGGCACGCTGAAAAGACTCTGGTACAGTGACTTTGCCATCTTCAAGGATACATCCGATTTCATCCCCGTCTTTGAACGTGGGTAAAATCTCTTTAATGGAAAGGTTTCTGGCCTCAGAAACAATCAGGTCCACTGTTTTTTTGTTAAACTCTTCAAATAGCTCATGGTCGACCATTCCAATTTGTTCATGCAATACAAAGTCCACATCTCTTCTGTCTGCGATAAGCTGTGCCATTTATTAAATCCCCTTTTACATAAATGTTTATTGTCTATATCAGGATTTGTGCAAGTATTTTCCTAAGCAAAATAAGCCGGGATGTCAATATGTGAATCAAAAAAGTTTGGTAATTTTAAACTGTTTTTAAAATGAGTAACAAAAGGCGATTTACAAAAAAAAATAAACCCGGAATAAAATATTGAAGCCCAACTGCCTATAATTTGCGGAAAATCAAAAAAAATATTGATTTCTGTGGAGATTCATATGATTCTATGAAAACATATTTTGTTTGGCAGGCTCTAATTTTTTGTTGTTCCACAGGAGAAGTATGTATATTAAATGTTGGGGTTCCAGGGGATCTATACCTGTATCAGGGAAGGAATATATAAAGTATGGTGGAGATACCACCTGCATTGAAGTTATAGCGAAGACAGGAGAAATCGTTATAATTGATGCCGGCACCGGGATCAGGCGGCTGGGCAGGTCTTTGCTGGAAAGAAAAAAATCAGAGTATTATCTGCTTTTGACTCATACCCACTGGGATCACATTATGGGCATTGCATTTTTTAAACCCCTGCTTTACAGTAATACACGGGTTTTTGTTCAGGACCGTAAATTTGCCGGTATTAATACAAAAGGCGTGTTCAATGAAGTTCTTAAACCTCCTTTTTTCCCTGTTCCTCTCAAGGATTTCAGGGCTGATATTCTCTTTGATGACTCTTTAAATAATAGTTTTCAAATCGGTTCCTTAAGTATTGATATGATTCCCACAAGTCATTCCCAGGGATCCATGGGATATAAATTCACAGAAGATGACAAGAGTTTTGTGTTTTTAACTGACAATGAACTTGGGTTTGCCCATCCCCAGAGCAAAAAGCTGGAAGAGTATATAAAATTTGTGGAAAATGCCTCTCTATTGTTTCATGATGCAGAGTATACCATTGAAGAATATGGCTGCAGGACAGGGTGGGGGCATTCCTCCATACCAGATGTGCTGGATCTTGCTTTAAAAGCCCGGGTTAAAAAACTGGGCTTGATCCATTTAAACCAGGACCGGACAGATGACCAGATGGATGAAATTGTAAAAGATAGCAGGCTTTTTTTTGAAAAGAAAATCCAGTCAAAAGATAAAATCCAGGCAGATCAAAAAAACAGCTCAATTGATTGTTTTGCCGTGTCCTATGATTTTGAAATCGTTCTTTGATTTTTCCATCACCTTTGTCATTTTTTCAGGATCTTCCAGGCCATGAATAAGCAAGGCCCCTCTTTTACTCAGATTCTTAAAACCATGCTGTCCTGGAAAATGCTGGTCATGCTGTTTTTCGGCTTTTCTTCAGGCTTTCCCTTTTATATTATCAAGGATGTTTTAAAACTATGGATGACAGAGTCCAATGTGGATCTTGCCACCATTGGCATGTTTTCTGCTCTGGGCCTGCCCTATACACTTAAATTTGTATGGTCGCCCTTGATGGACGGGTATGTGCCTGGTTTCCTGGGCCGGCGAAGGGGATGGATACTCATTGCCCAGCTGGGACTTTTAATCAGTATTGCCCTTATGGGACAATTTGATCCTGGAAAATCTCTTTTCTGGATCATGATCATGGGTTTGTGTATCAATTTTTTCGGGGCAAGTCAGGACATTGCCCTGGATGCCTTTCGCAGGGAATACCTGACAACCGATGAACTGGGATTTGGTACCGGGGTCTGGATGAATGCCTGGCGCCTGGGTATGTATGTTTCAGTGGGGCTTTCCCTGCTTACTGAATGGGGTTTTTCATGGGCAAGTATCCATATCCTCCTGGCCTTGATGATGGGGATTGGTATAATCACCTGCCTTCTGGTTTCCGAACCTGTTGTCGCGGAAACCCCTCCGGTTTCTTTGAAGGAAGCCATTGTGGAACCCTTTATGGAATTTTTTAAACGCCATGGAGCTCTTTTGGTTCTGCTTTTTATCCTTTTGTATAAAATAGGGGACAACATGGCCGGTGCCATGACCATCCCCTTTATCCTTAAAATGGGATTTTCAAAAACAGAATACTTTGTCATTGTAAAGGGAATCGGCATGTTTGGTCTTTTTGGAGGGGTACTTATAGGGGGCTCTATAATGATTCGGCTGGGCATTGCAAAATCTTTGTGGGTATTTGGTATTCTACAGGCTGTATCAACAGCGTTTTTTGCCGTTTTGGTCATGATCGATAGAAATTCTCTTTTGTGGCTGGATTTTCGTCAGGTAATTTTAGGAAGTGTTGTGGGCTTTGAATTCTTTGCCACAGGACTGGGACAGGCTGCCTATGCTACCTATATGGCTGTTCAGACCAATAAACGGTTTACAGCCACCCAATATGCCCTTTTAACAAGCCTCATGGCTGTCCCCAGCGTGTTTGCCGCTTCCATTACCGGCTTTATGGCAAAATATCTTGGGTGGGAAATTTTTTATTTGACCTGTGCCCTGATTGCTCTGCCTGGAATGTTTCTACTAGTAAAAATTGCTCCCTGGAATGCCAGTAACGAGGCTCTTGAAGCAGGTGGGAATCTCCAGAAAAAAATCAAAAAAAATGATGAGAACCAATAAAAAATGCTCACTATTTTTTCTGAATAAAATTATTCATAAAATTTTTTTTAAAAGAATAATGAATATCCATGCTTATACGCGAAATAAATAATTCTTGACAAAGAAATACCATTTTTTTACTTAAAGGTGGGTTCTAATAACGGTTATTTTATAAATAGTTTAGTTTATCAGATCGCTTTTCATGGATAGAAAGAGGTGCCAGACAGCCTATTTTTTTGTCATGGCTTTTTTGGCGGCGGAGCCTCTTTTTCTGGTAATCCTTTTGTTACCGGTCAGGAAATAGCTTAAAATAATGAGGCTATAATAAACGGTTAGGAGGTTTTGACTATGACGCAAAATTTGACACCAAAAAAAGATCTTTCAGGCGCTGTTATGGTGCTTGGAGGTGGTATCGCAGGAATGCAGTCTGCCATTGATCTTGCCAATTCAGGCTATTATGTTTATCTGGTTGAAAAATCATATGCCATTGGCGGTATGATGGCTCAGCTGGATAAAACATTTCCGACCAATGACTGCACCATGTGAGTTATCTCACCCAAACTGGTCGAGGTCGGCCGGCATCTGAATATTGAGTTGTTAACAAATACGGAACTTTTGGAACTTGATGGTGAACAGGGAAACTTCAAGGCCAGGATAAAAGAATCTCCAAGGTTTGTTGATCTATTAAAATGTACATCATGCGGGGAATGTACCAAAGTCTGCCCCGTTGAAATACCCAGCGAACACAACCAGGGACTTGACCTGCGAAAAGCAATCTTTAAACAATATGAACAGGCCATACCAGGGGCCTATGGCATATCCAAGAGGTCTGTTGCCCCATGCAAGGCAACCTGCCCGGCCCATGTTTCCATCCAGGGGTTTATCGCCCTGATGAACCAGGGAAAATATTATGAAGCCTTAAAATTATTTAAACAGGAACATCCTTTTCCAGGTTCCTGCGGACGGGTATGCCATCACCCCTGTGAATCTGTCTGTACAAGGGGGGATGCTGACCAGCCCGTGGCCATCCAATATCTTCACAGGTATCTGGCTGACCTGGATTTTGAGGGGGAAAATGATCCTTTTATCCCTGAAATTCCAGAAAAACGGGATGAAAAAATTGCAATTGTGGGATCAGGTCCGGCAGGTTTGACTGCTGCCTATTATCTGGCCCAAAAAGGCTATGGAGTAACCATATTTGAAAAACTGCCAATCAAAGGTGGTATGATGGCAGTGGGAATCCCTGAATACAGGCTTCCCAAGGCTGAACTGGAAAAAGAGATTGCCGTCATTGAAAAAATGGGTGTTGAAATTAAAACCTCAATGGAATTTGGTAAGGATATTAGTCTTGAAAGCCTGAAGGTTGATGGATATTCATCTATTTTTATGGCAACTGGCCTCCATGGCTCAAGAGGGCTTGGTGTCAAAGGTGAAGACCTTGAGGGCGTGCTAAAGGGAACCAATTTCCTGAGGGATGCTGCCATGGGCAAGGCTGAAAAACTTTCCGGCAAAGTGGTTGTCATTGGCGGTGGTAATGTGGCCGTTGACGTGGCATTGACCGCAAGAAGACTTGGGTCTGATGATGTCACCATGGTCTGCCTGGAAAAACGGGATGAAATGCCTGCCTGGGATTATGAAATCGAAGAAGCCCTGGAAGAAAAGGTAAAGATTGTCAACAGCCTTGGTCCAATAGGATTCCATGGAAAAGACAACAGGGTTAATGAAGTGGCCTTCCAGGAATGTACTGCCGTGTTTGATGAAAACGGACGGTTTAATCCCCAGTATGATGATTGCAAACTTACGTCCCATGATGCCGATATTGTGATAGTGGCAATCGGCCAGGCCGGTGAACTGGAATTTGCTGACAAGGAAGGGATTTCCCTTACACCGCCAGGGGGATATGAAGCTGATCCAGTGACTTTGCAGACTCCCATTGACTGGGTGTTTGCCGGGGGGGATGCCTTTTACGGACCTAAATCCGTTGTGGATGCCATTGCCAGCGGCAAAACTGCAGCTGAAAGTATGCATCGTTTTATTAACGGTCTGGACCTGACAGAGGGCCGGGAGAAAAATTATGATTTTGAAAAACCAGATATCTCCAATGTGCCGAAACTTCCCAGGGTAAAACCTGAAAAAATTTCTGTGGAGCAGAGGGAAGGCAGTTTTGCAGAGGTAACCCTGGGCATTGCCAGGGAATTAATTGACAGGGAAGCAGCCAGATGCCTTTCCTGCGGCATCTGTTCCGAATGTTACCAATGTGTTGAAGCATGCCTGGCAGGGGCTGTGGATCACGATCAACAGCCAAAGTTCAGGGATCTTAATGTGGGATCAGTGAT
>NBML01000052.1 GCA_002085465.1 Desulfobacteraceae bacterium 4572_89
CATTAAGTAAAGCAACCTGTACCCTTTGGCTATTAAGGAATAAGAATGAAAAAGACTCTGAAAAGTATAACCTACAATTTATCCGCATTTTTATCCCTGGTTTTCAGTTCAACTGCAAGACAAACAGCAGCCCAGAATAAACTTGGCCGGCATATTATTGCCCTTAATAAAAAGACTTCTTCAATGGAAATCATCAATGAAGTGGCTGTCTGCCTTAAAGACATCCTTGGTTACCGCCTTTTTGCCTTTGTTGTAAAAAAAGATGCTGGCGTTGATGTCTGGCTTGATCCCAGGATGTATAAAAAATCCCTTGAAAATATTATCCTTTCTGATTTCAATATACAAAACAAAAAAAGCCTTCATTACCTGAATCATTCCTTTGAGCCGGGAGAGCACCATGAAAAATTCAACATGAAAAACCTTGTTCACTATGAGTTAAATGAAGAAAACTGCTGTTCAAGGCTTTATATGCTGCCCCAGAAAAACATTACCCCCTTCCATGATGAAGTGATCAACCTGATTCTCCAGGGATGTGCCTCAGCTCTGTCCAAACTCATAAAATTTGAAAAGCTGAGAGATGCCGCCATTATTGATCCACTAACAGGATGCTACAACCGCAGGGAGTTTGATTCCCAGCTCAAAAGGCATATTGCTGCCGCCTCCCGCCATGAAACAAAGTTGTCCCTGTTTATATTGGACCTGGATTATTTTAAAAAAATAAACGACACCCATGGCCACCTTGGCGGGGATCATGTGCTCAAGGAGATATCCCATCTGGTCAGAGACAATATGAGAAAAGAGGATGTTCTGGCCCGGTACGGTGGAGAAGAGTTCATTGCCATTCTTCCTGAAACTGACAAGATCAAGGCCATGGAACTGGCTGACCGCCTAAGGTCTAAGATTGCAGATCTGAACCTAGCTTTTAATAATAACAGTATTCGCGTGACAGCCAGCTTCGGTGTATCTGAACTTTCCCCCAATGCAGATATGAACAAATTTATCCAGGATGCAGATACCATGCTGTATAAAGCCAAAGTCAGTGGCCGCAATACTGTCATGCCCGGCCTGATAAGGATCTGTTCCCCCAAGGATACTGAAAAAAAAGAAAAAATCAGATTTTAACTGTATATTTAAAACCAGATCATTACCGGACTTCAATTCCCTTTTGAATAAGGTGATTTTTCACAGCCTGGATGGATACTTCTTTCCGGTGAAAAATTCCAGCTGCCAATGCTGCTTGAGCACACAGGCTCTGGCAAGGGAAACAGCATCAATGTTCCTGGTTTGTCTTCCTCCCTGCACTGTACACACTGGTACCAGCAATAGTTTTCCCCATCTGGCCCTGGTATGGATGTTCTGATCACATGGTGATCCTTGACTTTGTCCAAAGAATCCCAGCAAAATTGGACCAGGTTGATAGTGCTAAATTCTTATCCTAATTATTTTACCAAACAAATAGTGTCTCATAATTGTTTTGTTGACAAATTATCTAAAAATAACCATATTACCAGCATAATAATAATTTTACGAAAATGCCTATGGAAATAAACATTTTAAAATTTCGCCCGGCAGGATATGCATATCTACTCGAAAATTTAGAACTAGCCGGGCTGCCTCACTGGCATACCTCATTTGTATCGTCTACCGGGGCTCACAAGTCTAAAGTCCAGAATAATGCAATAGAAGACATATACCCGATAAGGTACTGGCCCGGGGAAAAAATCGGTGACCATCTTGAGTTTGCATTGAAATATGACGGCATCAACCTGGGGTTGTTGGCCCTCATCTTTAAACATACTCCCCAGGCAGAACTCACTGAGTACATTAGATCCAAGCCTACTGGAAAGTATGCTCGAAGGATCTGGTTTTTCTATGAGTTCCTGACCGGCAAGCAACTGCCCATAGATGACATTACTTCGGGTAACTATGTCGATGCACTTGAGGCAAAGGAGTATTACACCATTTCGAATGGCGATAAATCCCAGCGACACCGCATTGTCAACAACCTTCTCGGTCCCCACTCCTTCTGTCCTATCATCAGAAAAACAGAGAATCTTTCCAAAATGGATTCAGTTGATCTGCGGAAAAGATGTGAGGATATCGTCACCGCGTACCCTCCTGAGCTTCTTCGCCGGGCACTAAGCTATCTGTATAATAAAGAGACAAAGTCATCCTTTGAAATTGAGCATATAAAGCCCAATGCCCCACGAGCCGAAAAATTCATTACATCTTTGGAGCTTGCCGAAAAAGAGGACTTCTGCGAGAAGGGCCGGCTGATAGAACTTCAGAATCGGATTGTTGACCCTCGATTCAAAGACAGCGACTATCGCATCAGCCAGAATTATGTCGGGCAAACAGCTGCCTACCAAAAGGAGATCATTCATTTTATCTGCCCAAAGCCTGAAGATCTTCCAAATCTGATGTCCGGGCTAATTGAGTCCCACAAGCGGATGAAAGAGGGGAAAATTTCACCCGTCATCCATGCGGCAGCAATTGCCTACGGGTTTGTTTTTCTGCATCCATTTGAAGATGGAAACGGCCGAATCCATCGATTCCTGATACACAACATTCTTTCGCTACAGGAAATGGTCCCGCGTGGACTCATGTTCCCCGTGTCGGCAGTCATGCTCAAAAATCCAGCGGATTACGATGCATCTCTGGAAGCCTTCTCCCGGCCTTTGCTTCAGCGCATTAATTATCGGCTGGATAAAATGGGGCAAATGATCGTCGAGAGTGATACTGAGTGCTGGTATCAGTATATGGATATGACAGTTCAGGCAGAAGCTTTGTACGAGTTTGTAAACAAAACCATTGAGGAAGAGCTTGTAGAAGAGCTCAGCTTTCTGGCCCGCTATGACAATACCAAGAAGGCGATTCAGGACATCATTGACATGCCTGACCGCCTGATCGATCTGTTTATTCAGCTGTGCCTCCAGAACAACGGGAGCCTTTCTGCCAGAAAGAAATCCGCTCACTTTGATTTCCTGACTGACGAAGAACTCGCTGCAATGGAGCAGGCAGTCAAAAATGGATACAATCGACCAGACGAATCGATAACCTGAATGGTATAGAGTTTGGTTCTATGTCGTTTCTGACTGATGACGACATCGAACCCGGCTCCACAAATGGTCTCAAGTTCGTGGAGCCAGGTTTTCAAATTTAACCACCTTGAACAATTCAACAGGTTCGAATTTCAATCCCTTTTTGGATAAGATATTTTTTCACCGCCTGTATGGACACCTCTTTACGGTGAAAAATCCCGGCAGCAAGTGCAGCCTGGGCCTTTGTGTTCTCAAAAACATCTAAAAAATGGGCTTCACACCCGGCCCCGGATGAGGCGATTACCGGGATAGACACATAATTGCGAACAGCATTTACAAGTTCCAGATCAAACCCTGAATTGCTCCCGTCCCTGTCAATGCAGTTGAGCAGTATCTCTCCTGCCCCCAGTTCCTCACAGGCCCTGGCAAGGGAAACAGCATCAAGATCCCTGGTTTGTCTTCCACCCTGCACCGTACACTGATACCAGCAATAGGCTTCACCATCTGGACCTGGCATTGATGTTTTCATCACATGAAAACCTTTGGCATCTTTTGGAGAATTTACCCACACCCGTTTAGGATCAATGGAAATCACAACAGCCTGATTCCCGTAGACCCTGGATATCTGTTCAATGGAGCTTTTCCCTGTTTTCTGGCCTGACCTTAAATATGTCTCTGCAATATAAACTGCATCACTGCCTATGGATATTTTATCGGCTCCAGATCTGAAATACTGGGATGCCACATCCAGGGCAGAATAGGTTTTGCCGTTGGAATCTGTATAATCCCGGATACCTCCTCCAATGGTGAGGGGCACAAAAACCTTCTTGGAAGTCTCTTCAAGGACTTTGAGCATGGGCATATCCTTTAAAGGAAAATCCCTGAACCCGGTGATATTCAAAAAGGTAATCTCATCAGCCCCTTCCTCATAATACCTTTTGGCAAGGGCCACAGGTCTTCCCATATTCCGGATACTGCCCTTGTCCCTTACATCATATTGATCCCCCTTGGTCACCACCAGATCACCCTGGTCATTGGACCTGACGTCCAGGCAGGCAATGATCCGCCTGGCCAGTCCCTTTCCCTGGATATCTGCACTGGCCTTTGCCTGCAAAGATATTGAGCTGATAAAATTTTCCAGCAGCTTGATGCCGACTTTTCCACTTTTTTCAGGATGAAACTGAGTACCAATGACATTGCCCTTTTGTACCGAGCTTGCAAATTCATACTCATAGGTTGTGGTGGTTAGAATCACTGACGGGTCCTCTGGAACCAGGTGATAGGAATGAACAAAATAGAATCTGGCATCTGGATCAATCCCTTTTAACAAAGGGGAATCCTGCTTGATATTAATCCCGTTCCACCCGATATGGGGGACTGACAGATCTGTTTTAAAACGTTTTACTTTGCCTTTGAAAAAGCCCAGACTGTTATTATTTGAAAAATCTTCCTCACTGCCTTCAAACAAGGCCTGCATTCCAAGACAGATACCGAAAAACGGGCGGTCTGCCCCAAGGTATTCTTTCAGGGGCTGGATATATTTTTTTTGGTGAAGGATCTGTATCATGGCCTCATAATTTCCCACACCCGGGAAAATAAGTTTCTCAGCAGCCAGAATATCCTGGGGTTCTTTGACCAGTTTCAGAGTGGCCCCCAGTTTTTCCACAGCATTCATAATGCTTCTAACATTTCCAGCACCATAATCAAGTAAAGTAATCATATTTTTCCTATTGTTTTTTTAATGGCATCCATTGCATCCAGTATTTTTTGGGCCAGTTTGGCATGGAAATAATACAACGTTAGAAATCAATACTTCCGGGAGTTCTTGGGAAGGGTATGACATCCCGGATATTGGTAATACCGGTAATCATCATTAAAAACCTTTCAAACCCAAGGCCAAATCCTGAATGGGGGACTGAACCGAATTTTCTGGAATCCAGGTACCACCAGTAAACATCCTTGGGCAGACCCATCTGGTCCATCCTTTTTTCCAGCATGTCAAGACGCTCTTCCCTCTGGCTTCCGCCGATAAGCTCTCCGATTCTGGGCACTAGAAGATCTACAGCAGCAACGGTTTTCTCATCTTCATTCATGCGCATGTAAAAGGGTTTGATCTCTTTGGGATAATCAAAGAGAAAAACAGGTTTCTTAAAATATTCCTCTGCAAGAAAACGCTCATGTTCAGATTGAAGATCAATTCCATATTTTACTTTGAATTCAAATTTTTTACCGGATTTTTCCAGAATTTCAATAGCCTCGCCATAGGAAAGCCTGGCAAACTCCTGGGTCAGCAGGGTATCCATGAGTTTTGGTAATGACTTGTCCACAAATTGAAAAAACAGGGACAGATCTTCTTCGCAGAACTCCATGGCATGGCCGATCAAATACTTTACCAGTTCCTGGCCATGGTCCATATTTCCTGAAAGATCGCAAAAAGCCATTTCAGGCTCCAGCATCCAGAATTCAGCCACATGCCTGCTGGTGTTGGAATTTTCCGCCCGGAATGTGGGGCCGAAAGTATAAACATCCCCCAGGGACAGGGCAAACATTTCAGCTGATAATTGCCCTGACACGGTCAGATTGGATTCCTGGCCGAAAAAATCCTTGGAAAAATCCATTTTTCCCTGTTTTTGAACCTGCTTCTGCATCTGGGCCGGAGAAAGGCTGGTGACCCTGAACATCTCCCCAGCACCTTCACAGTCTGATCCTGTGATCAATGGTGCTGTCAGATACCTGAAACCCTTTTCCCTGTAAAATTTATGGATAGCAAAGGCCATTTCCGACCTGATCCTGAATATTGCCCCGTATTTATTGGTCCTGGGCCTCAAATGGGCAATGGACCGCAGGAATTCATCTGAATGACGTTTCTTTTGAAGGGGATATGATTCCGGAGCAATGCTGATGATTTCAACGTCGCTGGCCTGGATTTCCCATTTCTGACCCTTTCCCGGAGATTCCACAAGATCGCCTGTCACAGACAGAGCTGTGCCTGTGGTGACCATTTGAATCTGGGAATAATTTTCAAGATCATTATTTGCAACTACCTGAATATTTTTCAGACATGATCCGTCATTGACTTCCATGAAGGAAAACTCTTTTGAATCTCTTTTAGTTCTGACCCACCCCTTGATAATAACCTGCCCAGGTGTTGAATCAAGGTTTCTGAGGATATTGATTTTTGTTCTTTTCATTGCCTTTTCCCGCAAAAAATAATATATTTAAAAATTTGATTATATACAACAACTTAAAGGTTATAAATTTTTATAAAATCAGTATCATGCATAAACAAAATTATCAAGACATCCTTGCTCAGATCCAGGCACGGGTCCAGACTCCCACCCGGTATGCGGGTAATGAAATCAATGCCGTAAAAAAAGACCTGGATCAGGTGGATTTGACCTTTGCCCTGGCCTTTCCAGATCTTTATGAGATAGGGACATCCCATTTCGGCCTCCAGATTTTATACTCAATCCTGAATAAACAGGAAAACATTGCAGCTGAACGATTTTTTGCGCCGGCCCAGGACATGGAAGCACTCATGACCGAAAAAAACATCCCTTGTTTGTCCATGGAGTCTCAAAGGGAACTTTCACAATTTGATATCATCGGCATAAGTCTTTTGTATGAGCTGAATTTTACCAATATCCTGACCCTGCTTTCCCTTTCCAATATCCCTTTTTATGCCGACCAGAGGGATGAAGTATTTCCCCTTGTCATCGGGGGCGGCCCCTGCGCATTTAACCCTGAGCCCCTTGCAGATTTTTTTGATGCCTTTGTCATTGGAGACGGAGAAGAGGTTGTAAAGGAGATTGCAGACAAGGTCATTGAATTCAAAAAACTGGGGGACAATAATAAAAAGACCCTGCTGAGAATATTGTCAAAAATAGACGGGGTATATGTCCCGTCGTTTTTTACTCCCCAATGGGATGAAAATGGCATCCAGACCCTGACTCCACTTTATGAAGATTATACCAGGATTAAAAGGGCTTTTCTGCCTGGACTCTCCATGGAAAATTTCCCCATTGACCCCATTGTCCCCTATGCCAAGCCTGTTCATGACAGGCTGCGCCTGGAGATTGCCAGGGGATGCACCAGGGGATGCCGCTTCTGCCAGGCCGGTATGATCTACCGCCCAGTAAGGGAGAGGTCCATGGAAGACCTGTTGGAAATTACTAAGGCCTCTTTAAAATCAACAGGGTATTCAGATATTTCTCTTTTGTCTTTAAGCACAGGGGATTATTCAAATCTTCCCCTGTTGATGCAGCAATTACTGGATTTAAACCAGGGACACTGCAATGCAATCTCCCTGCCTTCCATACGGGCGGACAGACTGACCCCTGAACTCATGGAATTGATTAAAACTGTTCGAAAAACAGGGTTTACCATTGCCCCGGAAGCAGGCACCCAGAGGCTGAGGGATATCATAAACAAAGACCTCACCCAGGAAAACATCACAGACACAGTGAAAAACGCCTTTGAACTTGGATGGAAACATATCAAGCTCTATTTCATGATGGGCCTGCCCTTTGAAGAGATGGAGGATATCCAGGGCATCTGTGATTTGTCCACCCAATTGGCAGCAGCCTATGCCAAGGGGAAAAAGGCCATTAATGTATCTGTCACAAGTTTTATCCCCAAGGCCCATACTCCCTTCCAGCGCCATTCCCAGATGACCCTTTCCCAGACAAAGGAAAAACTCCAGTATTTAAAAGACAACCTGAGACACCCAAAGGTTAAACTAAAATGGCAGGAACCCTTGATGAGCCTGTTGGAAGGTGTCTGGGCCAGGGGAGACAGGAAACTCGCCCCCCTGCTTGTGGCAGCCTTTGAAAATGGATGCCGTCTGGACGGATGGAATGACAAGTTTAATTTTTCCCTGTGGCAAAAAGCCTTTGAGGCAACTGGAATTGATCCTCTATTTTATACCTCCCGCCAACGATCAGAAAACGAAGCCCTTCCCTGGGACCACATTGACTCAGGCGTGTCAAAAAAATTCATGCACCAGGAATTCCAAAAGGCTGAAGACCTAGTTCTGACACCGGACTGCCGGGAGCATGAATGCACGGGTTGCGGGGTCTGCGACTTTAAAAAGATCCAGCCCATTATCCAGGATGTGAAGCCTGAACATTTATCCGGGCCTGATTCTATAGCCGGTGCATCATATCCATTCCCCGGCAATATGGCTCATTCTTCAACCATATTGCCGGATGATGCCTTTGGTAAATTTGATCTTATTTTTTCAAAGCTGGACAGGGCCAGATTTTTCGGTCATCTGGAGCTTGCCACCATCTTCCAGAGAGCAGTAAAAAGGGCCGGCCTCATAGTTAAATACTCCAAAGGCTTCAACCCCTCAATGAAAATTTCCTTTGAAAACGCCCTGCCCCTGGGCATGGAAAGTGAGGAAGAGACACTTTTTCTCTTCATTGAAAAAGGCAGCCAGCCGGAAAAAATCAAAAAAGCCTTGAATGCCGTTCTTCCCCGGGGACTTACTATCATTGAATGCCGCCACCATGTAAAGGCCAGACAAAAGGAAAATACAAAATCCAGCTATGAAATCCGATTTTCCACAGCCCAGGATCAAAAAAGCATAAATCAAAAAACCATTGACAGGTTTATGAATTTATCTGAATTTATGGTTGAAGATATCAGCAAAAAAGGAAAAATCCGGAAAACAGATCTGAGAAAATCAGTTCATTCAATTTCCTTAATTGATAAAACAAATATTAAAATGGTTTTACAGAAATACAATGAAAGAACCATCAGGCCCACAGAGGTGCTGAAAAAATATTTCAACTTTGACGAAGAATATATTCACACCGCAAAAATAAGAAAAATAAAACAAGGATGATCCCATGTTAAAAGAGCTTGTTGTAAATTCAGCACCCCATGAAACAAGGGTCGCACTCCTTGAAAATGGTACCATTGTAGAAGTTTTTATTGAACGGGAAGATGAAACCAGCATTGCCGGAAACATCTATAAAGGAAGGGTCCAGCGGGTCCTTCCAGGAATGCAGGCAGCCTTTGTGGACATAGGATTTGACCAGGCAGCATTTATCTATGTGGATGATGTCCTGGACACGGCAAGCCATAAAATGTATCAGAAATTTGAACAGGATACAGACGTTGAAAAGGATGCGGAAGTAGATGAAAACCCCATGGAAAATGCGGAAATGGAAAAAGACTCCTGGAAACCTTCCATGGCAATGGACTGCAGCATTGAAGATCTTCTGACCGAAGGCCAGGAAATACTGGTCCAGGTGGCTAAATCATCCATTGGAACAAAAGGACCCAGGATCACAACCCATATTTCCCTTGCCGGGCGGTACATGGTGCTCATGCCCACGGTGGATCACATAGGCATCTCCAAACGGATTGAAGATGAAACCGAAAGAACCAGGCTCAAGGACCTTCTACTGTCCATCAGAAAAAACAAAATCGGGTATATTTTCAGGACCCAGGCCCAGGGTATTGACCAGGCCACCATTGAAAAAGAGATGAATTTTCTCAATAACACCTGGGAAGACATACTTGGACGGAGCAAGAAGCTGTCCGCCACATCCCTGGTATACAAAGACCTTACCGTGACCTTCCGGGCAGTCAGGGACCTTCTGGCAGATGAAGCAGATAAATTAATCATTGATTCAAAGTCAGAATATGAAAACGTCCGGAATTTCCTGAAAAGACTCATGCCCGACGTGAATCTGAGTGTGGAACTTTACCAGGGCCGGGAATCCATTTTTGATGCCTATAATATCGAGGCAGATGTGGCCCGGGCATTGAAGAAAAAAGTATGGCTCAAGTCCGGGGGATATATTATCATTGAACAGACCGAAGCCCTGGTGGCCATTGATGTCAACACAGGCAGGTATGTGGGCAAACATAATTTTGATGAGACCATTTTAAAAACCAACCTGGAAGCGATCAAAGAAATTGCCTACCAGATCCGTTTACGCAATATCGGCGGCATCATCATCATTGATTTCATTGACATGAAAAAAGAATCCCATAAGGAAAAGGTCATGTCCCGCATAAACGGGGCCATGAAAAATGACAAAAGCCAGACAAACATCCTGCCCCTGACCGAACTGGGCCTGGTACAGATGACCCGGAAACGGACCCGAAGAAACTTGACCCGTACCCTTTGTGAACCCTGCTTCTATTGCAACGGCAACGGTCACCTTCTTTCCGGCAAATCCATCTGCCACAAAATTTTCCGGGACCTGGCCTCAGAAGCCGGTGATATCATGGGAAACAGATTTACTGTCAGGGTTCATCCGGAAATTGCTCAGCTCTTCCACGGCAGTGAAAAACATTTGATCGCCTCCCTTGAAAAGCAGTTTTCCAAACCAATTGCCATCTACCCTGAACCCCATTATCACATTGAGGAATACCATATTTTTGAATCCCTGGTAAAATAGCCTGAATTTTTTCTTGATTTGAACCATGAACATTCTTGACTTTTTCAATAAAAAACTATAATGTGTTATGTTTATTGTGGTTTGTATGATTAACCAGGTTTGAAAAACCCATTTAGTGTAAGGATTGTAATTTTATGAAAAGAACATTTCAGCCAAGCAACCGGAAAAGAACAAGGAAACATGGATTTCTTAAAAGAATGTCTACCCCGGGCGGCAAAAGAGTCATCAATGCAAGAAGAGCAAAAGGAAGAAAA